>JADHUY010000012.1 GCA_016784305.1 Parcubacteria group bacterium | reverse complement strand
GAGCCGATTCCTAGACCCATTAAAGCAATGAGTGCAAGAAGCCATTTGTACAAATCACTACCCTCGTCTGTAGCCATTGACGCCACCGCCAGTTGGTCATTAGCTTCAATTTCTGGGCTAGGCGGCTCCTCGTTTTCCACTACGACTTGAGGCACTATAGCAAGAATATTGGCTTTTGGCTTAGGTGCTACTACTTCTTTAACTACTGATTTTACGGCTTGGTTTTCTACAATTGTCTGCCCCTCAGAAACTGCCACGGAGGTATTTGGATAAAGAAGAGAGAGTGAGGCAAACCCAGGAAGCTCTGTTACCGAAGAGCTGAATATAATTTCATTATTCTGAAGAATATATGTATTCTCGGGAAGCTGGAAAGTGCTTGCGCCTGACTTTAAATACCACCATGAAAGGTCTATCTCTCTGTTTTCTTTATTTCTAAGAACTATTGAGGCGTCTATGCCCCGCAAAATTTCTAATTTTGCGGGAAGTGCTTTCACAATTATCTTATCTGACGCGGAGTACTCTCCAGAGGCAACATCTAGTACCACAACATACTCGCCTGGATATTTAAAACTGTGAAGTACATTTTCACCTTCACGAATCATGCCATCTCCAAAGTTCCAAATATACCTGGCGTTTATTAATTCACCGCCCACTATTCCAATTGCCTCACCAGAAAACTTGGTATCTGCTCCGACTGTCACAACTCTGCCTTCACCTGCGTATGAAAATATCTTTGGCTTAAACGTCGGAGCACTACTAACTGGTGACGAGCCAGATGTTGAGGAAGAGGACTCTGAAGACCCACTACTCTCACTGCTACCGCTAGAAACACTTAGACTACCGCTTCCTGGGGTTGGAGCTATGCCTGAGAAATTACCGTCACTGTCTTTAGTAAGTGAGTTTCCATCACCAGCTGCTCCCCATTCTTTTATATAAGAGACAAAGTCTACGTCTGCGAGCTCGCTGTTTCGCAAAATTAAAGTCTCGCCGGTATTGCTAAGAGAAAACGAACTATCAAAAAGAGTACCTGAATAATTTGGCCAGTCTAAAAGAAACTTCACTTGATTAGCTACAATGACGGCATAGCCACCGCTTTCTAGAGACTCACTCCCCTGACCTAAAACTAAACCGTGATTAGTAGAGCCTTCAAAAAATTTCCAGCCAGATAAATCAACAGATGAAGAGCCCCCGTTAAATACCTCAACCCACTCACGCCCGCTGTCAGAACCTTCTTCAAGGTCATACATTATTTCACTTATTACAACGTCCCCATAAGCAAAAAGAGGGGAAAACAGCACTGAAAATACGCTTAATTTAAGCCAAAAACTATGACTCATCCGGTTGGGTCGCTTTTTTAACATCAAGAATGTCTCTTAGCTCTGCCTCCGGTATCTCTCTCTTACTACTCTCTGCCTTATCTGTACTTGACTCGTCTTTTTTTTCTACTTTAGATTCAGATTTTGGTTCAGGCTTTGGCTTAGTTTTTGATTCCTCTTTCTTATGATTCTCCACGGCACTTTTAAGGGCAGACCTTAAATCACTCACCTGTTCCTTTTTACCCTTCTCTTTGTTTTTGTCATCATCCTTCATCTTTGATCGAAGCTCTGAAAGAGAAATAGTTTTTTCGTGTCTGTTTAGCTCATTTCTTGGCGAGCTTGCTCCTGTGCTTGAACCACTATTACTTGTACTGCTTGCGCCACCACCCCTATTTGCACCATTGCTGTTGGGGCTACCACCTTGAGGTCTATTTCCGCTAAAGCTACTGGCGTTTGAACTAGGCCTACTTGGTTGTGGTCTGCTTACGCTACTTGCTCCAGAATAGCTTCCACCTGACCTGCCTCCATTAAAGCTTCCAGAAGATGGCTTGCTTGTAAAACTGCTCGGCGCACCACCAGTCTTTGCTTTGTTTTCCTGCTCCCTAAGAGCTCTCTCGCTTCTTTTTTGTGGCGAGTCTTCAATTGCATTTCTTTCACGGATTTCGTCTTCAACCATTTTTCGTGGATTGCCGAAAACTTTTCTGGAATTTTCAATAATTCGCTCTGTAAAAGTAACTTCAGGCGCTACTATTGGTGGAAGAGTGGTGGCAGAAAATGGTTGGGAGCCAACCCCATCTATCATTAGCATTAAATAAATCTGTGCAGACCCAAGGTTGATGAGATCTTCCATAGTAAACTTTGGCTGGCAGAGCGTCTCAAAAAGCTCTGCATCAAGGGGCCCAACACGAAAGATTATGGTCGTGCCTACGTTTCCAAAAACAGCATCACGAACTTCTTCTTCCATTTGCTCTACATACTGGTGAGCGATAGTGAGCGCAAGTTTATACTTTCTAGCTTCAGATAGAATGTCTGCAAAAGACTCGTTAGCTACAGACTGAAACTCGTCAACGTAGAAATAAAATGGCGGAAGCTTCTCCATCTCTTTTGCTGAAACGTCTGCTCTACTCATAGCGGCTAAATATAATTTCGTAGTTAGCATACTTCCGACAAGATCAGCATTCTGCTCTCCCATACGCCCTTTTGATAGGTTTGCAATAAAGATCTTCTTGGTGTCCATCATATTCCTTAAATCAAAAGTAGACTTTGGTTGACCAACAATGTTTCTTACAAGAGGGTTTGATGTAAACTGTCCTATTTTGTTTTGAATTGCGGGAGTTGCCTCCTGCGCATACCTGTCGCCATAGTTTGCAAACTCTTCTGCCCAGAAAGACTTAACAATAGGGTCTGTTATTCTCTCAACAACCTTATTTCTAAAAGCTTTGTTGATTAGCATCTTATTTACGTCAAGAAGTGTGGAGTCAGGGTACTCAAGAAGTGCCAGAAGAGCGTTTGAAAGAATGTATTCCATCCTGGCCGACCACTGGTCTGCCCAAATCTTTTTAAAAGCTCCCATTAGACCTGATACCACTAAGTGGCGCTTGTCGTATCCAACGTCTTCCATTACGTTAAAGGCAATTGGGTACTCCATATCAAAAGGTGCAAAGTACACTACGTCCTTGATACGATTCTCTGGAATATAGTCCAATAGCTTCTCTGCTGTTGACCCATGCGGGTCAATGAAAGCTAAACCATTGCCATTCTGAATATCTTGTATTGCTAAGTTTTCAAGAAGAGTAGACTTACCCATTCCAGTTTTCCCAATAACATACATATGCCGTGCGCGATCTTCGGCCTTTATACCAAAAGGCTTGTAGTTGCCGCGTGAGTCTGTGGCGGCAAAATAGTTAATCTGATCAGGGTTATCGTTCATTACTGTTTAGTATAATACATAAAATATATAGCTGAAACGGCGAGGTTTAATCCCCGCCGCCCTTTTTGCGCCTTCCTTTCCGCAGGCCCTTAATGGCTTTTCGCTCCGGAGAACTCGCAAACTAAAGAGCAATAAAAAATGCAACTATGCCGGCAAGCAAACCAATAATCGGATACATGCTAATGTTCCTTCCTTACACTATGAAGCTAAGTAAATTCTACTATTCTGAATTAATTTGGCAACAACGCCTCCTTTGTATATACGTTAGATGGGTCCCAAAGCATCCAGCTGGTAAGGCCAGTGTCATACGTTGCTTGGATTTGTTCGCGTACTTCTTTTTCTCCGTAGTTTCCTCCGTAATCAAAGTCCTGAAGCCACGGGCGGAGCTTACTTGGAGTTGAGCTTGCTGCTGTTAGCCTTCGTACTCCTTCGCTCATTGAATAGTGAATTACCTTGTAAATGTTTTTATTTGGGTTATCAAGTCCCAAGAAGTTTTTTGGATAGTGAGATGGATAAACCATAGGGGCTATGTAGTCGAAATATGGGTCAGCATATTCAAGGATTTGTCCGATATTCAAGTCGTCTGTGTTGGTCGTGGTCATACCAAAAAGGTCAGCTGAAAGTATTGCGCCGGTAGGCTTTAATTTTTGGGATAAATATGAAAAGAAGCTACGAAGTACACGCGCCTTTCCAAGCTCTGGGTCAGAAACTACAAACTCTTCACTTATTGGATAATATATGTCTCTCATGTTTCCATCGGACGGGAAACGAACGTAGTCAAAGTTAAGCTCATCAAACCCTACCCCATAAGCTTCCTCTCCAACGGCAACTAAGTAATCCCAAAACGGAGTTGCTCCTACATCTATGAAAGAGAGTCCGCGATGGTCTGTCCAAGGAGTAGTGGTAGCGCTCTCTTTTGCTACTGCTAAATCTGGGCGAAGCTTTGTATAGTGTGGGTCTTGGAAAGCAGTGATTCTTGCAATGGTGTAGATGTTTTTGCTATGTAGAAGACCCAAAAACTCTTTCATATCACGCGCACCACATTCATCAGAGACACTATCTTTTAAAAGCGGGTGATCCGTAGGAAAAGCAAGTTTACCACTGTAGTCTTTAACATCTATTATGATGGAGTTCAGCTCTGTCTCTTCAACAAGCTTAACCAAACGTGCTCTAAAGTCTGGAGTTCCTACAACGCATTGGCTCATATAGATAGCACGCACTGCCTCTGGAGTGTCCAAATGTGTGACCACGAAACTATCTTCCACCACTTTCTTTTTTACAGTTTCAGCTTTAACATCTGCAACTTCATACGATGTTGGTAAAAGTTCCGAGATGCCTAAATAAGCAGCCGGTATAAGCCCGGCCGCCACTATTGCGAAAGCATACGGTGCGTACTTATGCTTCGCCCTCCCCTTTATCTGCTTCAGTATTCTTTCCATCGTAATTTTTCTTCACGTTGTTCTGACTAAAGGTCGCCGTCTTCTTTCCTTCCACAAACGGCTCGCAATGCAAGCCCCTTGCCATGTCCCGCCTAATGAGAAAAGCCAAAATGGCAATTGCAGCTCCGGAGAGTACAAATATCACACTCTCAAAAGTACCCGGAAAACCAAGAAACGGCACAACAGCCACAACTACCCCTAGTATTAGAATGATTGGATCTTTTGACATATTCTTTGTGCGACTAGTATAGCTTAGCTTAACCCTATTTTCCACTTATCATGACCACGAACTCACCTCTCACCTTATCTGGATGTTTCTCGAAATACTCCAGTATACTGGAGCAATTTCCGGATATTGTTTCTTCATGAATCTTTGTGAGTTCTCTTGAAACCACAATATGCCGATTAATCGGTAGGTTCTTAGAAAACCATTCTAGAGTCTTCATAATGCGGTGTGGGGACTCATATAAGACTGTGGTGCGCTTTGAGTCTGATGCCTCTTTCAGAAGTGTCTCGCGCCCTTTCTTGTGAGGCAAAAAACCAAAAAATATAAAGTCTGATGCCGGAAGCCCCGAAACAGAAAGAGCCGAAGTAAGTGCGCTTGGTCCAGCTATTGTGATTATAGATACTCTCTCACCGAGCTCTTCGCGAACACTCGCCACAAGCCTTGCACCTGGATCTGAAATAGCTGGCGTGCCGGCGTCAGACACAAGGGCGAGGTCTTTCCCATCACGAAGCAAACCTAAAATTTTATCTACTTTGGTAAGCCCACTATTTGAATGGTACGACATAGTGGGCGTCTTAATATTAAAATGAGAAAGAAGCTTTCTAGTAACTCTCGTGTCTTCGCAAAGAATTAAATCAACCTCACCTAAAATGCGAAGAGCTCGAGGTGATATATCTTCAAGATTTCCTATTGGCGTGGCTATTACATAAAGAGTTTCCATTTTATTTATTTTCTACTACCTCATCAGCAACTTTATACACATCGCCTGCTCCCATTGTTATTACAACATCGTTTTTCCCGGCACCATCTATAAAACTTCTTGCATCAATAAATGATGGAAGAAATGTCGCGTCTACTCCTTTACTTTTTATTGCATCCACTAAAAGCTCTGATGAAACTCCAAAATCTTCCTCTGCGCGTGCCCTAAAAATTGGCAGTATCCCAATTTTATCTGCGATAGACAAAGAGCTCGCAAATTCCTCAAAAAACTCTTTCGTGCGTGAATGTAGATGTGGATGAAAAACAACCACAATGCGCTTACCCTCAAACATATTTTGCACCATCTCTAATGTCGCCTTAACTGCGGATGGATGATGTGCATAATCGTCGTATAAAACGGCGCCGTTTAGAGTATTACCTTTAAACTCAAACCTGCGCCACGTCCCCTTAAACTCCTGTAGGGATTTATTAATCTGTTCTTTCTTAACTTCTTTTTTGTATGCACGAGCTGCTGCTACTGCCGCCTTTGCATTCATTAGATTAAAGCCCCCTTTAAGAGAAATGTCGCCAACTTCTTCTTTTGTGTAATCCACCACTTTGCACCTTACTCCCTCTAAAAGGGGTTTTATACTTGCATCGTTTGGATTGGTCACCAAAATATCACCGTCCCCCAATTTATCAATGGCAGTTTTAAAGGTTTTTTGCACATGCGCCAAGTCTTTAAAGAAATCACTGTGATCAAATTCAATGTTTGTAACAACTAATATTTTTGGACTTAACTCTAAAATATGATCCTTATACTCGCACGCCTCTACAACAAATAGCCTGCCGTCACCTGAAATAAAGTTGCTTCCAAAGTCAGACATGATGCTACCAACAATTGAAGTCGGCGACATAGCGGCATCAAATAATATTTTAGTTAATATCCCCGTTGTAGTTGTTTTTCCGTGAGTACCGGAAACTGCAATAGTAAACCTACTACTTGAGACTTCGCCAAGAGCCTCAAAGTATGAAAGCTGTTTTATTCCTAGCTCTTTGGCGCGCTTCCTTTCTTCACTATCAACACCAACCGCATCGCTATAAATAACAACGTCCACATCATCGGAAACGTTGTCTTTATTATCTCCAACACTTACATCACCACCACTTTCTCGTACTAAATCTAAAGTTTTGCCGTCTTCCCTGTCTGAACCGCTAACATGCTTCCCTTCGCTAATAAGTAGCTGGGCGAGCGCGGACATCCCAATGCCACCAACCCCTATAAAATGAACTTTTTTTGCATCTTTTATGTTCATTATTTCAATTCACTAACAAGTTTGATAAACAAATCCCCTCTCTCGTATTCGTTCTTAAAGTACTTACCAAAAGATGCGAAAGACGGACTGTATAAGACAATATCCCCCTCCTTTGAGAGAGCAATGGCCTCGTTTAGACAGTTTTCTAAACCATCTTGCTCAGACACTTCTATGCCAGGGATATTAATTACGTCGTCCCTTATGCGGTCAGTCCCCTTTTCTTTAAAAAGGACCACGGCTTTAGAGTATTTTGGAATCTCTTTAATAAGCACAGACATATCAAGACCTTTATCTGCGCCACCAATAATAAGTACTATGTTTTTATTTTCTCCCAACGCCTTTAAGCCAGCGATTGTAGCATCTGGTGTAGTTGAGTTGTTGTCGTTATAGATTTTTACTCCATCTACTGTCCTTAAATATTGAAGCCTTCCCTCAAGCCCACAAAAACCTTCTACCACTTTTTTAATTTCATTTTCTTCCACACCAACTGCCGAGGAAGCAGCTACGGCACACGCTATATTTTGCCTAAAGTGCACACCTGGGACTTTTATACTCCAATCTTCCGGCACATCTTCGGCCTTAGCTAATTCTATTGAACTTTTAATCACTCCATTAAAATACTCTTCTATCTTCTCTTTTGACTGTGGTGTAACGACAAGAGTGTCTTTCTCATCTTGATATTTAAAAATATTTGCTTTATCCGCAAAGTACTGTTCCATTCCTTTCTTATAGTAATTCAGGTGATCTGAAAGGAAAGTAGTAAAGACCCCTACGTTGGGGCTAATTTTAGATTCTCCAAATCCCTGCAACTGCCAAGAGTCTAACTCAAAAACCACATAGTCACCCTCTTTTATATCTTTGAGAATTGGAAGCGTGACTACCCCGCGCAGATTTCCACCTAAGTAAACCCTCTTGCCAGCACCTTTTAATATTTCGTAAATGAGTTGCGTGGTCATAGACTTGCCTCGCGTGCCCGTGACTCCAATAGAAGTTGCACCAGAGAGTTTTGACACAAGTGCCGCACTCATCTCTATTGGGATATTGTTGTCTCTAGCTTCTTTTATATATATAGAGTCAATCGGTACGCCAGCCGACTTGATTATCATGTCTCTGTCTCTAAAATCCTCTAATTTATGTTCACCAAGCGTATAAGTAATGTTCTTGTATTTCGCAAGCTTGTCTATCGATTCTTTAAGGTCTTCTCTGCTCTTTAAGTCTGTAACTATTAAATCAGCCCCACACTCAGCTAAAAAAGCAATATCGCCTACTCCACGTCCGAGTAGGCCAAGCCCCATATGGGTAATCTTCTTTCCTTTGAAATATTCCTTATATCCAGTCACATCGCAAGGATACTATAAAAATAGAGCCGGGACACGCACGATAAAAATGGGCCAAGATTACTAAAATTAAATAACATGAAAAAAGTCCGCCCCAACGTGAGAGTAACATAACGACGTCCGACGTCGTTATCTTGGAAGGTAGGGTGAATTGAAGGACGTCCGACGGACGTCACCTGCTGTTTTTTGAATAAAGTAAGTGTATAACGACATCCGATGTCGTTATTTTGGACTAGAGGGGTGCGTTTTTTTGAATGAGAGTTTGAATGAGAATAAGTCGAGGGTTTTGTTGGGCTAATTTTCATTAATTCTCGGTTTGTTCAAGCAATTTAAAAGTGTTATAAAACTATTGAAAGCGAGGTTCCAATGAGCCAGTTCTTTGGAGAATCTGAACAAAAAGCGCGTATAGCTCACTACTGTGACTATTGCCATGACTGGATAGAGCCTGGCGATGTATACAGGAGAGTGCTGTGGAGAGTAAACCCTTTCCTTCATGCAATGAAGGAACACGTGTATCCACCGTGCCAACCTCACGAGGAAGAATACGAGCGAGAGGAAGTCTCTCTCAGCGTGCCAGTCGCAATCGCAGTGGAGCTCGTCGAGGTCGTAAAAATATCAATAAACGGCGATCCGATAACGACAACGGAGACTCGACTCACACCTGTAACACTGGATGATTCACTTCCACCGCCTAACGTCCTTGATGAGGAAATACCATTCTAAAGCTTGAGCCCGGCTTCAAATAGGGTTCTTTTTCTTTTTCCAGATTTAAAAACCATCCAATGCATTGGATGGTTTGGAGTTTGTACGATATATCGTACAAATTGGAGACTAATGCCAAACACACCAATACTACGCTATAGCGTAGTATTGGTGTGTTTGGTTTGGAAGGAGAAGGAAAGAAAATTGCGTGGTGGGGTGGGGTTTATATAAATAACCAAATTACACAACAAATTTAAGAGTTTTACTGTACTAATCCCCGTTACCGTTACAACTTGGGTGTTGGACACCCAAGTAATATCAAAACAGAAAGACCGCTCACACGGAGCGGTCGTCTAACGATGACGAAATATACATCTGAAGCCGACATAGGCAATGATGGAGACTATGATTGTGAGCATTATTTGTGCTGTCACATACCACATACCCCAGTACTCAACCAAGATATAGAGAAGGCCCGTATTGATTATCCAGTTTAGAACCGCCATTACACTGTACTGAAGTAGTTGCTGCTTTATGTACTCCTTGTTTTTGTTTTTAAATGCCCAGAATTTCTGGAGTGAAAAATGAACAACATAGTACACAGAAAAAGCGATTGCCGCTGAAACTATATACCAGACCCCAAGTTCGGTGAGTCCGATAAAAAACCCGTAGTAAGTGGACACGCATATACCACCCACAACAAGAAAGCGGCCAATCTGACCGCTCTCACTTCTAAGTGAAGCCAGCATTAGGATGCTCCTTTCTTTGCTATGCCAAGTATGATAATCGGTAAAAGCGGAGGAATTGTCAAATCAAAAGAAAACTGCCAAAACTAGAAACTTATTGCTTTTCCCAGTTGGTGTAGCCCTTAAGCAAATCTGCACATTCTTCTCTTAAAATTCCTCCATTAACTTTCATACTTTTACCGCTAAATAAGCGCATGTTTTTAGAAGCTTTTTCAGCACTCCACTCATTAATTTCATAGTTGTTGCCAATAGCATCTTCACGATACGCACCAAAATATATCTCAGATAGATTTGCCCAAGCAGAAGCACTTAGACACATTCCACAAGGCTCCAACGTGCCATACAAAGTGCAACCATTTAAATCGGTTGTACTTAACTTTTTGCATGCCTCTCTTATGCAATTTGATTCGCCGTGTCCTGACGGGTCTTTATCAACCCACACAGTACTACCTCCTTTGGCGATAACTTTTCCATCTTTCACCATGACTGCACCAATAGCTATACCGCCGTTTTGTTCGGCTTCTTTTGCGACGTTAATTGCTTCTTTTATGTAGTCTTCGTGTGGCATGTGGGGATTATAGCAAACTATGAATAGAGTTCGCTGTGGGAACCTATTGCGACAAATGTGATCGTTGATTCGTGACTTTTATCAAACACCGCTCTGATGTCGCCTGTTATGTTAAGACTCCACAAGCCATCATATGTTCCCTTCAGCTTGTGTATATGAAGGTTTGGGCTATTTCGATCGTTTATAAGTAGTATTAGTCTAGTCTCAAATTGTTCGCGAATCTTCTTAGGTAATTTTATATATTGCTTTTCAAAACTTTTCTGAAATACTATCCTCATAAAGAATTGAGGTGTTTTACAGCTTCTTCAGCAGTTTCAAAAGGTCCTGAAACCTCTCCTAATTCATACTCTTTTCTTGCTTCTTTAACTAAATTTTCTAAATACGGGGTCATCTTGTGGGTCACAGATAGCTGCAACTCGCCGGTGCGTGCAAACTGACCAAGTGTGGCATTTACAACGGAACTTAAAGAAAGACCGAGCTCTTTGGCACGCTTCTGTGCTTTCTTTTTTATGTTGGAGTCTATTTTTAAATTAACTTGTGTTTTCATATAGTAATTGTATATACCACAAGTATATACAGATGGTATGTGGTGTCAAGAAAGAAAACCGCTCACACGGAGCGGTGTCTAGCGGTGGCGGAATATCTATTGATGCTATTGTTTATACAGTTTAAGAGGATTGGCTAAAAGCACAGTAGGCGGCAATCAGATTATTGCCGCCTACTTTATTGACCTGGGAATTCGGCCTCTCACCTTTCCCAGGACGGTTTTTTTACCCTCTTGGGATGCATCAACCCAGCAATAAACACCCAAGCACACATTCTTAGTGCGAATGAGATGAAACCGAGTGTGTTATCAAAAACGTACCACGCATTTTGCCTGATACGAGACGTGTCGAAACTTTGTACCGTCATGGCATTGACCCCCTTTTTTTACCATGCTTAACCCGGACTTCACATTACCCTGAAAGCGGGTTTATCCGCAAGTGTGACTAGCTTTCTTGAAAATACGGCTAGTTTAGGTGATAATGAAGTTTGAACGCAACGCGCTCGTATTTATAAGCGCAAAAGGGAGAGCAAAAAATGCCCAAGAGTGACTTTCTACCAGAGGGCCGGGGTATCGTAAAACCAATCCCGGAAGACGTCGCAGAAGAAATTGAGGACTCAGACCTCCTGCCTGAAAATCCATACAAACCACGCGGCCTAAGTGGCACTTGTGTGCCACATGTGGATAGTGACGGCGTCGCAAGTCTAGCCTGTTTTGAGCAACCGACAGAACCGCCAGAAGAAAAATAGTCCTCTCTCTCTGGGAGAATACTAAGACACCGCCGTTGCTTGAAAACAACGGCGGTAGTTTTTTAGACCTCCTCTCCGTAAACACCTTCTAGCAAATCTAGGTCTTTGCCGGAGTCTTTTAGTAGCTTTTTGTTCTTTTCTTCCATACCTTTAAGAACACTAAGCCCTTCTTTATCTTCTGGTGCAGACTTTTCATACACCTCACGGAGCGCCGAAAGGTCTTTTATAAAACAATTACCTCCTGCACCACGGCCAGTTTTATGCACAGGGCTTGCGTACCTATTACATATCATAGGGTCGGCTTTAAGCGCACTTTCAATAGGCTCCCAGTCAGCACCTAGTTTTTTAGCCAAGTCATACATCAAATTGAAAAATACAATTTGCGTATAGCCACTACCATTGTGTGTGTACTTAATTAGCTCTGCTTCAATACTTTTACACGTTAAAGAAAAAGGTGCATCCGAAAGAACACTGTGAACAAGCTCTGCGGCCTTCTTGTGCTCACTAGAGTCTTTCGGCATCCCTACAATGTTTGAGAAAGGGTTTGCAGCATCCTTGGCTGCGGTAGCTTCCGATAGAAACTCCGGTGAACAAAGCACTTTAATATTTGGATATTTATCCTGTAGATTTTCGGTTGTGCCAGGAAGCACAGTTGATTTTATAACCGCTACCTTGTCATCTCCGACGAGTCCAAGGGCGGACTCTACAATAGAGCTATCAAAACCGTCCTTTGTGCTCGGCGTAGGCACAGCAATAAAGACAATATCGCAGTCTTTTACCTTATCTTTGTTTTTTATGTAGGGCTCTTCTAGGGCGTAGCGAATAACCTCATAGCCACGATTTTCAAAATCGTCGGCGTAGTTTTTACCAATATAGCCCTGTCCTATGAATCCAATTTTCATATATATGTAAACGGGATTATCTCACTTTTGTTACTCACTTACCACCTAAGCGCGTAATGGTGTCAAAATGTTTTTTGCTGATTGGAAATAAAGAGAGGCGGTTCCCTCTTTGAAGTAGGCGCATGTCGGAGAGTGCGGGTATTGTGCGCATTTGTGAAAGTGGTACTTCCTTTTTAAACTTCTCTTTAAACTTTATATCTACCATATACCAAAGCGGTTTCTTTTTCGTGTGCTTAGAATCTGGATGGTCGCTCTTTGGGTCACTCGCTGTGAAATCTGGATATCCTTCTTTTACTACGACTGCAGTGCCAACTGCCGCTGGCACCTTGCATGATGAATGATAGAAGATTACTTTATCTCCACTATTAACAGTGTCCCGCAGGAAATTGCGGGCTTGGTAGTTTCTTATGCCATCCCAGTGGTCTGTGCCCTCGCTCTTGAGGTCGTCTATGGAGTAGGAACTCGGTTCTGATTTAAATAGCCAGTGGTTCATATATGTAAACCTATTCTACTTTCATCGCTTACGCAACCGTATCACCAAAAACCTTGCGACACCTGCCTTGCCGGCAGGCAGGTATCGTACGAATTGGAAAAGAGTTTGGATGAAGTAAATATTTAGACATCGGATGTCCAAATATTTGGGAGTGCGATTAACTAACTTAAAAAGCTCCCTGTTTGTCTATCCAAGGTCGGATCTTGGGGGTTTTTATATATAACGTACAAATTGAATCATACGATATATCGTATGATTTGGATTTTTTACTTCTATTTTTTTGAATGAAAATAAGTCGAAAGGTTTGTTGTGCCAACCCTAGTAAATGTAACCTGCACCTCAATAATGCGTTGTAATACAGGGTAATACAGTACTAAAATGCAAAAAACAAAACGTGGCGAATGGAGGAATGTAGAAATGGAAGACTTAGTTAAGTGGAAAGGCGACCCACGATGGGACGACGAACATAGCGAAAACCAGTTCATCTACCCTCTTCGTATAAAACCTTCTGTGGCAACAAAAGAGGGGCTGCGATTAGCAATCGGTAACCCGCCAGAGGAAACCTACAGACGCGGACCATTTGTGTGCGTAACCAGTCCAGAATCCCATATAAGTACTTTCAAATGGGCAGTAGACTTTCTTGTACCAGATGGAACGCCAGTACTTGCCGCTTACGCTGGCGAGGTTGTCGAAGTACAAGAACACTCCAATGAATGGGGAGACGATCCAGAATATCGCGACCTTCTAAACTACATGACCATTTTGCATAGAAATGGTGAGCGTACACAATATTGTCACCTTGCTCAAAACTCGGTATCCGAAAGTGGAATCAAGATTGGTAATAGGGTCAAACAAGGTCAGCAGATTGCCATAGTCGGCAAAACAGGCTGGACTGACAGAGATCATTTGCACTTTCTAGCATTCCGCACTGGTGTATATATTGGACCTTTTACATTTAAAAGTCTCCAGCCACAATTTCACCTCAAACAAAAATGGTGGCCGTGGTGAATCGTCCAAAACTACCCGCCGGCATGAGGAGCAATCCAGCTCCTCTGCTTGGCGCGGTGGTTTTTTGTTTTTAAATAAAGAAGTTGACATGCCCCTCTCCATTCCTACTCCATGGAGTAGGAATGGAGAGAGGGTAAAATAGGTGTTTTGGGGGGATTTAAAAAGTACTTGGTTTCTAATTTGTACGATACCTGCCTGCGCAGGCAGGTATCGTACAATTTTGGATTTTAAATATAACGTAACGACGTCGGACGTCGTTAGTTTTGCATCATTAGTTTTGTTGGCAGTTTTATGCGGTGTAATACGGCCGAACCTCTTAGTCTTTGTATACGTCGTGGTCGCCTATTGCTAGGAGTACGGCTTCTTCTTTATTTTTATCTAAATAGAGAAATAGTATGCGGTATTGGTAATTTACTGAAAAACCATAGTGCTTTTTAAATACACCTTTTAGTTTATGGGCTTTAAGCTGTTGGTGGTTTTTGGGGTCTTTAAATAATTCTATCTTTTCTATTGCTTCTTCTTTTAGTGCCTTAGGAAGCTTTTTAAGTGCACGCAAAAAAGACGGTTTATAATGCACTTGCATAATTAACCTATATCCTTAAGAAGCTTTCGTATATCTCCTCGTATGGTTGGCTCTCGCTCTGCGCGAAATACTGCCTCAATAGCTTCGTCTTCTGCTAGCTTATCTAGTGCTTTACGCATGACGGCGGCGCGATTTGGGGCAACGCCACTAGCCACAAGGTTGTCTAGCCTTGCTTCTCCTTCTTTGTTTAATGGGACTGATATTGTGGACATGGATAGTGTTTAATAAGTATTAATATATAGTATTATGTTATAGTACTATAATCCTTCTGTCAAATACTAACAGACCGACATAAACCAGCAAAGAGCGGAGCTCTTTGCTGGTTTAGTGGTTTGTGCTTTGTGCGGGTGCTAAGACATCCGATGTCCTAGTCATCTTAGTGAACCGATCCAGGACTCCCGCCTGCCATCGCCTGCGGGCTCAGCCAATGGCGGGCAGGTGAACCTAGGACCTTTCCCTTTTAATTTCAAGCGAGGCGCCCTGTTTGTCAAAGCTCCCGATTTGCTCACGAGTATAGCGAGTGATCCGCAAATCGCAGTGCAGGGAGGTCTTCAGACCGAGTCGTGACTTGAACCTATCAATCCCTTGTATAAAAACTTAGAGCCCTCGACAAAAATATTGCCGGGGGCTCTATACTTATTTCACTTATGACGACTTACTCGTCGTCGCCTTGATGAACCCCGAACGCCGCCTCGTAAGTCGGAGTCCCCCCTGGGGAACGATCGATCTTTTGATCATACTGATCCATGCCAGGAAGTGCACCGTTTTTCACGCCTATCGCAGGGGATTTACCCCAATCCTCACTGCGGGTCGGCCGAAGCTCGCGCAAAGCGTAGTCCACAAGCCCGGCAATAACAACGGTAGCCGCAACGCAGGTGATAATGTCGTTGCCAGAGTCGCCGCCTGAAATCCACCTTGAATTCCTTCGTACATCCCACAGACGACACAGTCCATCATGCCCGGTATCTGCGAGTCCAATCCCTTGTGCGGCTATCTTTGCGCGCGTTCCAAGTGTCATGGCCCCAACCTTCTCTTTGATTGAGTTGAAATAGATACCGTGGATTTTCCAACCCCAATTGGCGGGGGCAGTGCCACGACAGTCTTTGACGTCAAATTCGATTTGGCCCGCAATCGTTTTTACAAGCCTACGAACATATGCGTCATCACGCACCATTTTCGCTCCCATTTTCTTCTCCTCTGTAAAAAGAACACTGCAATTGATACAAAATGGATAAGTATCCTGTGCAGGTTTGGAAGTAATTTCCAACTTAAGTATTATACCTAAAATAAGCAACATGTCAATATCAATACATTGAGACTTTAACGCCCCACGTTGGCGCTAAGCTCCCTGTTTGTCCAAGCAAAGCTTGGACAAACAGCAGTCCTCTGGAGGGCCTTTAACCTAGAACCTTTCCCGATAATTTCAAACGAGGAGCGTGTGAGAGCTTGCTATCACGACGTCCGAGCGATGGAATTATATGCAACCGACCTGTTCAAGAGCGAAGCGATTGAGTACAGGTCGCAGTGCTTTAGTGCTTTGCATATTAGAAAAACAGTGTATAAACACTGTTTTTCAGCTCTACCTTTTTAAAGACTTCTTAATGATGCCAGCCAGTGTGCGGGCGCTAGGACTTGAACCTAGGACCTTTCCCTTATCAGAGGAATGCTCTACCAACTGAGCTACACCCGCACACTGGCAACCATTATTTGTCTTTAAAAAGTACCAACTTATAATCCGCACAAAGAACTTAAAGTTTATTGAGACCAAAAAAGCGATGCGTTAGTATCGCCAAAATAGTATCAAATGAGGTGTGAAAGCTCAATGGGTTGAAACTCCTTGGGCCCGGTCACATTTCTGTGCCGGGCCCTCGTTCTTTTTTTATTGGCCAAACCTCACCCCTGAGAATCTCTCGTATTCGCGCTCCGCACGGCGGCGCGAAATCCAAAAAAGCATCCCAGCAATGACCCAGAGCACAAGTCCAGCAGTATAAACAACTGCCTCCTCGAAAGAAGTGAAGGGGCCGTATGGTTCAACTTGAACCCCTCCACTAAAGGCTACTTCGTAGTTGAAGTCGCCTGTGCCTGCGGCGAGAATAAATAATACAAAACCGAGGACAAGCAGTAAAGCAGATGTCTTGTACATGACTATAACCCCGCGTCCAATTTAACTATAAAAAAACTAACACAAACACCCATGTATGTCAAACACCACCAATTCGCAAGCGAATTGGTGGTGTTTGACGACCTTCCTTATATTTTTACTTAGTAGCAAACCTTACACCCTCTTTTGTTCTGTCCATCCTTGCCGGTAACGTACGTCCGGCGTGTTCCCACCGAGGTGAGAAAAACGAGTGTAGATAAGTACAACACTATTGCTTATTCTATGCCCTTGTCTGACTGCAACTAAAGAAAAATCTTGCGACTAATCTTTCGGCAGGCAGAGGCATAAAATATCAACCAATTAAGTCAGTGCATTTGCATGCATAGACGGTTCCAATTGGAATTGATCCACGAGCAGCTTCCGCTACCCGTGCCTTGTTACGACTTAGTCCCTGTTACCGAACTTACCTTAGGTCGCCATAAAGACGAACTTCGGGTACTCCCGGCTCCCTTGACTTGACGGGCGGTGAGTACAAGGCTCGAGAACGTATTCACCGCAGTATTGCTGACCTGCGATTACTAGCGATTCCAACTTCATGAGGTCGAGTTGCAGACCTCAATCCGAACTGGGGATGGCTTTATAAGGATTTGCTCAGCCTCTCGGCGTCGCGCCCCGTTGTACCACCCATTGTAGCGCGTGTGCAGCCCAGGACATCAAAGGGACGTGCTGACTTGGCGTCATCCTCGCCTTCCTCTCCCGTGAGGGAGCAGTCTCGCCTGACACTTGTAACAGGCAATGAGGGTTGCGTTCGTTACCCCACTTAAGGGAACAATTCAAATCACGAACTGACGACAGCCACGCGTCACCTGCCGAGCCGTCCGAAGAAGATTCTGCTTTCACAGAATTTTCGTCTCGGTTTCAAGCCCTGGTAAGGTTCTTCGCTTAGTATCGAATTAAGCCACACGCTCCACCGCTTGTGCGAGCCCCCGTCTATTCCTTTGAGTTTTAGCCTTGCGGCCGTACTACCCAGGCGGTCCGCTTAACGCGTTAGCTTCGCCTCTCAGAGGGTCGATACTCCGAAAAGCCAGCGGACATCGTTTAGGGCGTGGACTACTGGGGTATCTAATCCCATTCGCTACCCACGCTTTCGTGTCTCAGCGTCAGGAGTGCGCCAGTTTGTTGCCTTCGCTTTCGGTGTTCCCCATGATATCAACGGATACCACCCCTACACCATGAGTTCCACAAACCCCTCGCATCCTCTAGTTTTACCGTTTCCCCTGCACTTCTCTGGTTAAGCCAGAGGCTTTAACAGGAGACTAATAAAACCGCCTACACACCCTTTACGCCCAATAAATCCGGGTAACGCTCGAGGCTCACGTATTACCGCACCTGCTGGCACGTGATTAGGTGCCTCTTATTCATAGGGTAACGTCAATAAACTTCCTCCCCTATAAAAGATGTTTACGTTCCGCAGAACTTCATCCATCACGCGGCGTCGCTCCGTCAGACTTTCGTCCATTGCGGAAGATTCTCGACTGCGGCCTCCCGTAGGAGTATGGGCCGTGTCTCAGTCCCATCGGTGGGGGCCAGGCTCTCACCTCCCCTAAGCGTCATAGCCTTGGTAAGCCGTTACCTTACCAACAAGCTGATACTCCGCAGGCTGCTCTCATAGCGATAAATCTTTACCCCCACACCAACTTTGGCATCGTCTTAATAATTTTGAGCCGAGCAATCTAAACTGCTAAATAGCAGAAATATTACCCGAGTTAAGATGACAAACCCGACCACGACCCGCCTCCGGCTTAATGCCAAAGTTGGTGTGGGGGTTTACCACTTACTTAAAAAGACCATTACAAAGTTGGTGGGAGGGACCATCAGGTATTATCTACGGTTTCCCGTAATTATCCCTGACTATGAGGTGCATTCCTACGTGTTACTACCTCGTCTGCCATGCAACTAAATGCATTCGACTTGCATGCCTTATCCACGCCGCCAGCGTTCACCCTGAGCTAGGATCAAACTCTAAGCTAAAATTGGTTTCTTCTAATTAAAGAATTAACCGGATTTAAAAGAAATGGACAGAACAAAAGAAGAAATAAATTTCTTTTTTCATTTTGTGTATTTGCTACTAAATTTTCAAAGGTCAGTGACCTGCCAAAATATGGTGGTCGCCCTATAATTGGGTTCGGGTACGATTTGATTAACCCGGCTCAATTTTTAACGGACATATACAGGTAAGATTTTGCCAGCAAGCTGACGAATTATTTACCCTATATTAGCTCCTCGGCTCGGAAATGTGAAAGCTTCGCTTTCCCGTTTCACTCGCTCTACGTTGCTAATAAAAAACTGCTAAAAAGCAGTAGGTACTAGTCTACTTATATAGGACGCTAAGTCAAGGATTTATATATGCAATGTGGACTACAGCAAATGCATTAATATTACGCTATAGCGTAATATTAATGCATTTTGGATTTATGAGGGATTATGAGGGACGTCGGACGTCCATCATTTTGGGTTTTTACCGCCGTGTCGCTCGCCCTGATGATGAGCGCTCCGGACAGTGCCACCACATCCATTGGCATCAGTAACACCCTCGCAACGTCGGCGCCGGGCGAGACCGGCCTGGTCATGGCGGTGGAAAAAGACTACGGTCTGGTTGGCAAACTGGCAATGGCCAGGACGTCGCAGATTTTCGGCACCTACATCATCTGCAAGCCAATCCGGCCGGCAATTGCAGCCGAGACCACCCTGCGCGGTCACACCAACGGCCTTGTTGGCACGACCGCTATGGTACAGATCGACATCGTGAAAAAGGGCTGGGCCGGCGGCTGGGGAGTTGCTCCGAAGGTGACCGCCGTTGACAAAGTCGCAACGGCGAGCACGGATGCCAGTACCCAAATGACCCTGTCCGAAATGCAAACCTGGATGGCGTATGACTAGGCGGTGGCATTCGCCACCGGCTATGAATCGGCGAAGATCTCGACATCCCATGCAACAACAATCGCCTCGGGCACCGGCTTGCGCCTGAAGCCAAACAAGGACGACCTGTATCCGACTTATGGCGACGGCACAAATACCGGAATTGCCGCGGCGACCATCGAAAAGCAGATTGCGGCCCGCCATTTTGACCGCAACCAACACCTGGTCTGACGGCGCCGTTAACGACGCCCAGACCGCTAAGATTGTTGTCTAAGACGAGACCGTCGTCAAAAGCAGTAAGTCATGATTACCGTGGGCCGCGATTTCATCGCGGCCCTCATCCTTTTAATACTAAAACTTTATATTTTAAACCTCACGCATTAAGCCATATTTT
>JADHUY010000011.1 GCA_016784305.1 Parcubacteria group bacterium | reverse complement strand
CACAATTTAAGATTGGACGATGGATGCAAGGGCAACTTATACTGGCTGCGATAATCGGAGTGCTTGTTTATCTTGGGTTAACAATTCTTGGCGTTAAGCACGCACTCCTCCTTGCTCTCATTGCGGCACTCTTTGAGCTCATTCCTGTGTTTGGTCCAATACTTGCATCAATTCCTGCGATCATAATCGGGTTTGTGGATGGTGGAGCAACTATAGGACTACTTGTGGTTGGATTGTATTTGATAATCCAGCAGTTTGAAAACCATCTAATTTATCCCCTTGTTGTGACTAAAGTCGTTGGGGTGCCACCACTTCTGGTAATTCTGGCGCTTCTTATCGGGGCGCAACTGGCGGGCTTTTTAGGTATTATTCTGTCTGTGCCAGTTGCTGCCGCTATTCAAGAATTTGTTAAGGATCTTCAGGAAAATAGAAAACGTGTGCTTGAAAATGGCGAGGCCAAGGCGTAGTATCTCCTAGTAATGAAGAAGACGTTTTACATAACAACGTCAATTCCATACGTAAACGCGGCGCCTCATATTGGGCACGCGCTTGAGTTTGTGATTGCGGATGTTGGCGCAAGATATAATCGTTTAATTGGAAACGATACTTTTTTCCTTTCAGGAACGGATGACTATGCTTTAAAGAATGTTTTAAAGGCAGAGGAAGCCGGAGAGGAGATTTCAGGATACATAAACAGGCACGCCGATACATTCAGGAAGCTTCTTAAGGATTTGAATATTTCAAATGATGACTTTATACAGACCTCAACAGATGCTAGACATATTCGTGGGGCGCAAAAACTCTGGAGTAATCTAAAAGAAAAGGACATAGAGAAGAAGGCATATAAAGGACTTTATTGTGTTGGGTGTGAGGACTTTAAGATTGAAAGAGACCTTGTGGATGGGTGTTGCCCAAACCATCCAAATGCAAAATTAGAAACCGTAGAAGAAGAGAACTATTTTTTTAAATTGGGAAACTATCAAAAGCAATTAGAAGAGTTAATTGAGTCAGATAAGCTAGAGGTTGTGCCAGAAACTAGGAAGAATGAAGTTCTTAGCTTTATTCGTGGAGGCCTTGAGGATATTTCAATTTCACGAAGTGTAGAGCGTGCTCACGGTTGGGGAGTAAAGGTGCCGGGGGATGACACTCAAGTGATGTATGTGTGGGTGGACGCTCTTTCAAATTATATAAATGCACTTGGATACGGTGGGGATGATAAACTTTTTCAGAAGTACTGGCCAGGTGTTCACGTTGTGGGAAAAGACATATCACGTTTCCATGCAATCATTTGGCCGGCGCTACTTCTTTCTGCTGGAGTAGAAATTCCAGAGAAAGTCTTGGTGCATGGTTTTATCACAAGCGGCGGGCAGAAGATGAGTAAAAGCGTTGGCAACGTAATAGACCCGTTTGAGCTAATAGAAGAGTACGGTGCTGAAGCTGTGCGTTATTATCTACTTCGTCATATATCTACGTTTGGTGATGGAGACTTAACAAAAGAGGGCTTTAAAGATGTGTATAACGGCGAACTAGCCAACGGATTGGGGAATCTTGTCTCACGTATCATGAAGCTTTCTGAAGACCATTTAGAGGAGAAGATAGAGCGTCCAGAAGTAGATTCTTTCCCGAAGGAATACACGGAAGCGTTGGAGAGTTTTAAGCTTAACCAAGCGGCTGATTATATTTGGAGCCGTGTTCAAGCGCTTGATAGGAAAATTACAGATACAGAGCCATACAAGGTAATTAAGGTGGATGAGGCTAAAGGGCGCGAGATGATAAAAGAGCTTGTGGTCGAGCTTTATTTAATTGGAAGACTGCTGAATCCATTTTTGCCAGAGGCAAGCGTGAAAATAAAAGAAGCAGTTTTGGCAAACAAAAAGCCAGTGTCGCTTTTTGAAAGGAAATGAAATACGAGTACGTAGACATGCATTGTCATCTTGCGTATGAGAGATACGAGGATGATTTAGATGAGGTTCTGGTGCGCATGCGAAGCGAGAGTATTTTTGCGATAACTGTTGGGACAGACTTTAAGCATTCAAAAAATGCGGTAGAGCTTGCAGGGAAACATGGTGATATCTATGCGACAGTTGGGCTTCACCCAGCGGACAATAAGAAAGAGTCTTTTAGTGAGTCAGATTATTCTTCCTTCATGTCTGACTCTAATGTGTTGATGGTGGGCGAGTGCGGGCTTGATTACTTTCATGAAAAGGATGTTGATGAACAAAAAAGACAGAGGTTTGAGTTTGAAAAGCAGATAGAATTTGCGGTTTTGTATGACAAGCCACTAATGCTACACATTCGTGATGCACACGACGATGCCATTGAACTGCTTTCGTCAAAGAAAAAAGAGTATGGAGATAAACTGCGAGGGAATTGTCACTTCTTTACAGCAAGCCCTGAAATAGCAAAGCGTTATTATGAACTTAATTTTTCAACTTCATTTCCTGGAGTCATTACGTTTACAAGAGATTATGACGAGACTGTTAAATACGCGCCAAGCGACTTGATACTCTCTGAAACAGACTCACCATACGTAGCGCCTGTGCCACATAGGGGCAAAAGGAACGAGCCTGTATATGTCGTAGAGACGGTTAAGCGCATGGCACAGATTCGTGGAGAGGAGATTGAGAGCCTAAAAAAGCAGTTGTTGAAAAACGCAGAGACCTTAACAGGACTATCATTAACTTGAGGCCTCTATTGCAGGGTAAAATTGCCTATGCTAAGCTGTGGCCTACGTATATATGGCAGAAGAAATAGAAAAAACAGGAGAAGAAATGGATGAAGATATTGACGGGGCTGAGTCCCGTGTTTATGAATTGAGCTATTTAATCGTGCCCACTGTTAAGGTAGACGACCTTGAAAGTGAGGTGGCTAAAATAAAGGCCGTACTTGCCGAAGTTCACGGTACTGTCATATCGGAGGATGCTCCTAAGGATATAGAGCTTTCCTACGAAATGAGGAAAGGACAGGGAGGAAAATATGAAAAGTTCAATCGAGCATATTTTGGTTGGATTAAATTTGAGGCAATAGGGGGGAGTGCTGTTGCTCTTGGAGTAGAGCTAAAGAAAAGCGATACAATACTTCGTAGCCTTATAATAAAGACGGTACGTGAAAGCACACTAGCTACAATGCGTATAGCCCCACAACTTGATTCAACTACACCTACAGCAGCTCCAGTTAAGAAAATGCCTGTAAAGAGGGTGGAGGGGAAGTCTGTTCCAGTATCTGAAGCAGAACTAGATAAGTCTATTAAGGAGTTGGTGGTAGAATAAATTTATGTATTTAAACAAAGCACTAATTATAGGAAACCTAACGCGAGACCCAGAGCTCCGCTCTCTTCCTTCTGGAATACAGGTTGCGTCTTTCAGTGTTGCTACAAATAGAGTTTGGAAAGATAAAGATGGTAACAAGCAGGAGTCAGCAGATTTCCATAATATTGTTGTGTTTGGCCGTCAGGCTGAGACCACTTCGCAGTACCTAAAGAAGGGAAGCTCCGTTCTTGTTGAAGGAAGGATTCAGACAAGGAGCTGGGAGTCAGAGGGAATAAAGAAGTACAGGACTGAGATAGTTGCTGATAGAGTGCAGTTTGGACCGCGGAGCGAGGGTGGAGGCGGAGGTGGACAAACAGCACCGGCTGCACAAGCTGATGGAGGCGACTCTTCTAAAGGAGGAGGTGACGCGATAGAGTACCCACAAGAAGATATTAACCCGGATGATATTCCATTTTAAATAATATTTATGAGCACAGATTACTTTTCAACACACGGTATTAAATTCATTGATTATAAGGATATTGAAATCCTGAAGCGATTTCTCAATCCTCATGGACGAATTCTTGCAAGAAAGCGAACAGGGCTTTCTTCTGGGCATCAAATTGATCTTGAGCAAGCAGTAAAGCGAGCGCGTTTTATGGGGCTTCTACCGTTCGTTTCTAGGTAAGCAAACGAGGGCAAACGAGGCAAAAAATCGACTCATCTACGTGAGTCGATTTTTTGATATAATCTTTCATAGCTTGTTGCATTGGAGGATTGAAGTATGGCAAACGAACTCAAGACTGGTGACATGGTTTTGGTGTGGTGGGAAAAACTTTTGTGTGGCGGATTCATGAAGCTTGTTGGGGTAGTTGATACCCACGTTATATTGTCCGGCGATGGAAGTTTGTTTTATGTTGATCGAAGTGAAATATCTATTTGGATCGAAGGCAGATCATTAGGCGATGGTAGTGTAATCTGGAAATTGGTTTGACCTCAAACATGAAGTGGTGGACAAACTAATGTCCGCCCCTTGAAGGTTCTATTTTGCGCGCTCTACGTATTCGCCGGTTTCTGTGTTGACTATAATCTCGTCGCCGACATTTATAAAAAGAGGGGTGGTAACCGATGCACCTGTTTCAATGACTACTTTTTTATCACCGCCAGAGGCGGTGTTTCCTTTTATAGAAGGAGGGGCCTCTACAACTTTAAGAGTTACTTTGATGGGTATCTGAACGCCAATTATATTTTCATTAAACACTAGCGCTTCAACTAAACCGTTTTCTTTAAAGTATTTAGATTGCTCAGCCACCAAAGTATTTGGAAGAGAGAATCTGTCTTTCGGATTTATGGGGTCTGAAAACCAAAATTCTCCTTTGCTTTCATATAGGTACTTAATATCCTTTTTTTCTATTTCAGCCTCGTATACTTTGTCTGATTGGTGGAAAGCCTTCTCTACCACAGAGCCGGTTAGTAGGTTTCTGAGCTTTGTTTGGTTTGTCGGCTTTTGCCTTTGTTTTTTAACGGTTTGAGAGGTTAGAACCTCATATGGCTCCCCATCAAGGATTATTGTCTTTTTGCCAGTTATTTCGTTGTAAGAAAGCATGATGAGAATGATTGTACGGCTAAATTAAAGCTTTGGCAAAATGAAACCTTGGCAAGACTTCATGGTTGCAATAGATAAGGAGGTCGAATAATATAACAAGCACTACAGGGAGAACCATTGCGGTCTCTCTCTGTGGCCTCAAAATGGGATTGCTTGATAATCACGATAATGAATTCATTGCAGAAGATAAAAGTGATGAAGAAATATTAGCGGAATCGGTGAAAGACCCGAGGCACTTTAGGGTGCTAATTGAGCGGTATCAGGAGGCCTTTGTTAGAAAAGCTGAAGGAGTCTTGCATAGCCACGAAGATGCAGAAGACGTGGCGCAGGAGACATTCAGTAAGATTTATTTAAACGCAGCGCGTTTCCAAGTAATGGAAGGAGCCTCGTTTAAGTCATGGGGGTATAAGATTCTCATGAACACTTCGTTTACTAAGTATCAGAAACTAAAGCGCGACAGGGGAGCCATTGCTCCAATAGACCCGGAATTTTACGAAGCACTGCCTGATACTCTAAGTAGGCAGTTTGAGAAAGAAGAAGTCTCAGACTACTTGGTCTCTATTCTCTCAAAGATGCCAGAGCATTTAAGGAGGGTACTCGAGCTCCACTTTATAGACGGGAGGCCTCAGCAGGAGGTTGCCGAGATAGAGGGGGTTTCGGTCGGTGCGGTAAAGACTAGAGTGCACCGCGCGAAAGAGGCGTTTAAAAAGATAGAGGATACAATGACAATATGAATGAAAAAGAATTAGAAAACAAAATAATGAGGCGAGTGACTCGCATGTATTACCTAAAGAAGGTGATTAACCCTGTGATGCTAAAGCTCTATGCATTGGCCGTGGTTGCAGGGATTACTACAACACTAGTGTCTGTAAAAAGCATTGTAGCTAACATGCCGAGCCTCTTTGATGTAGGCAACCTTGTGTACTTCTCTAAGTACGCTCTTACGCACACAGAGCTTTCAGTGCAAGTAACCGTGGCGCTTGCAGGAGTTGTGGCGGTACTTATTATAAAAGACTCAATTGTGAAGCTTACACACTCACACGAGTTTACTTCTTAATAAGTAGAAACGGTAGCGTAGAATGGAAGTATTGAATTAACTCTAGAGCTAGCTCTAGAGTTAATTTGTGTTATTTAAATCTACAAAAGCTTTTGATACAATTTTAATATGCAAATTATAGAAAGAATTCAGAATATTGGACTTCCCGAGAAACAATTTGTTGTAATGGGGAGCGCGAACTTAGAAGTTAAAGGAATACGGAAAGCGAAAGATATTGACATAATGGTCAAGAAGGATTTGTTTGATGAACTAAGAAAAGACTCTTCGTGGGAATATTTTCATAAAGTAGGGAGGCTAGGAGATGAACGAGAGGGGCTTAAGCGAGGGGAGGTGGATTTGTATCATAGTGTCTGGGGTCGGGAAGATTTTGATTATTTCTTTTCTGACTTGTCTCGTATTGAGTTAATAGACGGCATATATTTTGTAAGTCTTAAAAACTTGTTAGAAGCCAAATCGGGTCATTGGGATCGGGGAAAAGACAGAAAAGATGCTGAACTTATAAAGGAATACTTGGCTCGAAAGTGAGGTACGTACGAGTTAAGAGAGTTAGTAACATAGTGTGGTGTATAAGTTTGTGAAGTTAGTTTTCTGTATTGGCCTCCTGTGAATATGTAGCAATAGTTGTACGGTCGTATGACTATTGCTACTAGAGGGTTTTGTGGGTTGTGTGGAGTTGGTTTGTTTTACCATGACATGCAGACACACCAATCACGCGCTATAGCGTGTTATTGGTGTGTGATGCTTTTTGTGGGTGTTATAAAAGTAGTTCGATTCGTCGAACTAAATAGTTGGGTTTGTTGAAAGAGATAGAAAAAGTTAAAGGCGGGAGAAGAAGTTCCCGCCTTTAAAGTCCCCATTTTTGCACCCGCCGCATCAAGCGTCAGTTGATGAGGGCGTATGAGCCACTGCATCCATAGAGTCCGTCTGGTCCAGTGTATCTGAACGTGAACATATCTAACTTTCCAACGGTTGTGCGCTTTGCCCTGCCGTTGGCGAGGTTGTCGCAACCGGATCCTTGGCGGGTAAGTACCCACATGAGATCGGCTTCGTCGGCGAAGTACTCAACTTGGGGGAAATTGGCGATACTCCACTTGAGTAGCTCGCCGAATTCTGCCATGTTTTTCGTCGGGGAGTTTATCCAAGCAACGTTCACAGTGCTCTGGACACCTATCGACCCAACGATTTTTTGGACCGTTTTTGCGGCTTCCTCGGCCGCTTCGTCTTGGGAGGACCAATAAATTCTGAAATCCGCCCCTTCAAGGTGTCTGCCGCCACATTTCATTCTCCCGCCCGACTTTGGGGCGAGTGTGAATACGTGGTACTCCTTCACGAAAATTGGTTGCTTCAGGCCGACACCGGCATTCCCGCAGGCGAGGGCTTGTGCATTGATAGCGAAAATGAAAAGGAGCGTGGCAGAAATGATCAGATGTCTCATGGTTTTTCTCCCTGATTGCGATCCGTTAATTTGGGTGCTTCCAAATTAAACCATACTGACTGTAACATTAGTAAAGCTACTTGTCAAGTATAGTTAATGGGTTAATAAATTATGAAGAGTTTTTATTGTTTTACAGAATTAACTCTAGAGTTAACTCTAGAGTTAATGCATAATGCGGTATGGGCAAGGACTATACTAATGAAAAAGTTGCTCCCGTCTTGATTGTCTTTGTTAGGTGCGGTGATAAACATTTAATACTTAAGCGTGGAGATAAGGTTTTGGCGTACAAAAACCTTTGGAGTAGTGTTGCTGGATTTATTGATGACGATAAGGACCTTGAAGATAAAATAGTTGAAGAATTGAGTGAAGAGATTGGCGTTACAAAAGAAAGGATAAAAAGTGTAAAAAAAGGAGAGGTTTATACATTTCAAGATAAAGAGTCTGACAGGGATTGGGTGCGCCACTTGTACTTGGTTGAGGTGGCGGATGAAGAGGTTGTTTTGGACTGGGAACACACAGATTATGTCTGGATTAGTCCAAATGAGATAAAAGATTACGAAACGACCCCTAGGTTAGAAGAGGATCTCAAGAAGGTTATGGTGTTGAATTGAACTAAGGTATGAATTACTCGTTTAGTTTCTTTTTTATGTCTTTGAGGATTTGGTTGGCGACTTTTTTGTTCTCCTTTAGATATTGGCGTGTTGCGTCATAACCACGGCCGAGCTTCTGCTCGCTTCCTTCTTTTCCTTTCTCAGCTAGTGGTGTGTAGCTATATGAGGCACCGCTTTTTGATACAACCCCGACACGCTCGCCAAGTGCTAGTATTTCACCTTCTTTTGAAATGCCTTCGTTGTACATGAGGTCAAACTCAACCGAGCGAAACGGTGCTGCTACTTTGTTTTTAACTATTTTTACGCGATGGCGCCCACCCATGACTTCATCGCCTTTTTTAATCTGCGCAATACGGCGGATATCTATTCTTACAGATGTGTAAAACTTCAAAGCTTTTCCACCAGTGGTCGTTTCAGGGTTACCAAACATGACGCCTATCTGCATTCGTATTTGGTTTATGAAAATTACAATAGTTTTGCTCTTTGCTACTATCGCTGTCAACTTCCTTAGTGCCTGACTCATTAGACGCGCTTGTTTTCCAACGTGGTGCGCTCCCATGTCGCCCTCTATTTCATCTTTTGGAGTAAGTGCCGCCACCGAGTCTATTACTATGATGTCAATCTTCCCAGAGCGCACTAAGCTCTCAACTATTTCAAGTGCTTGCTCTCCTGTGTCAGGCTGTGATATCAGAAGGTCGTCTATCTTTACACCAATTTTCTTTGCGTACTCTGGGTCCATGGCGTGCTCTGCATCAATGAATGCGCATATACCACCGTTTGCTTGTGCTTCTGCTATTGCGTGAAGTGAGAGCGTTGTCTTGCCAGAGGATTCTGGGCCAAAGATTTCAATGATGCGCCCGCGAGGAAGCCCACCAATACCAAGCGCCCAGTCAATACCGATTGAACCGGTAGAAATCGCATCTACATTTACTTTTGGCCTGTCGCCAAGTTTCATTATGGCTTCGTCGCCAAATTTAGTCCTTATTTCGCTTAGTGCATCTTCAACACTTCCGTCAATCTTTTTTGGGGCTTTTGCTGCTTTCTTTGTGGCCATGTTTTATTTCAGATTAATTATTAGTAGGTTAATTCAATAACTTCTTTAGTAACTCTATCAAAGCGGTCAATCGCCTTAATCGTAATTATAGAGTAGCCGGGGGAGACCAGCAATTCTTCTTCAAAGTGTCCACTTTCGTCTGTAAATATTGGGTTGTCATTTAGAGATATATGAGAGATGTTCCTAGCAGAGCCTTTTATTGTGATTAATGGCTCATTCAGCGTCCTGCCACTGTACTTTTCTTCAAGCGTGATTACTGGGCCTATGATGATGTTTCTGGATTGAAAGAGTACGTATCCGCCAATTAGGAAAAGTAAAATTAAAAACGCAGGTATATAGATATTTTTGCTGCTAGGAATCATGTCTGTCCCTCTCTATTTCTTCACTCTCATCTATCTCCTCTTTCTCTTCGTATTCTTTTTCACTTTCGTTGTTGTCCGAGCCGACCTTGTCAATTAGAACTTCTCTTGGCTTTGAACCGTCTGCCTCTCCTATAACTCCGTTTTCTTCTAGCATGTCCATGAGACGCGCGGCGCGAGCATAGCCAACGCGGAGTTTCCTTTGAAGGTACGACGTAGAGGCCTTACCAGCATCAAGCACTATTTGGTACGCATCGTCATAAAGATCGTCGTCACCATTTTCAGAGCCACTGTCAAGAACTGCTTTATCGCCAATGTTTGAAGTGTCGGTGAAGTTCACCTCTTCTAGGATTTCGTCTTCATACGCAGTCGCTAAATGTTTCACCACTTTTTTCACCTCGTTTTCAGTTATGAGAGGGGACTGAATACGTCTTGGCTTACTCATGTCGCCGGAGAGGTAAAGCATATCTCCTGCGCCAAGAAGCTTTTCAGCTCCACCCATGTCAAGAATAGTACGAGAATCAATTTGTGAAGCTACTTGAAGAGCAATGCGGGCTGGTATGTTTGCTTTGATTAGTCCAGTGATGACCTTAACGGATGGTCTTTGTGTGGAGAGTATAAGGTGGATTCCGACAGCACGGCTCATCTGAGCTAGGCGCACTACCGCAGACTCAAGCTCGCGCGGGTATGCCTGCATTATGTCTGCCAACTCATCAATGATGACAACAATGTATGGCATTGCCTCTGGTAGCTCTGCCTCGTCCACACCGTCCTTGGCCGCGGCGGCTTTTGCAGGTTTGAATATATTTTCATGATAGGAAGAAATATCTCGCACACTTTCTGTTTCAAGTATGTCATAACGCCTGTCCATCTCATTTGCTAGCCACTTAAGAGCGAGTATTGTCTTTTTCGCATTTGTAATTACTGGGGTTAGAAGGTGAGGAATGCTGTTGTATAAAGTAAGCTCAACTCGCTTTGGGTCAACCATAACAAAGCGCATCAGCTCCGGACTCGTGCGATAAAGCAAAGACGTGATAATTGAATGAATCATGACGGACTTACCAGCACCTGTGGCTCCTGCTATTAGAAGATGTGGCATTTTAGCGAGATCTGCAAAGTGTGCAGAGCCTGTTATGTCTTTTCCAAGAGCAATCAGAAGTGGTTTGTCCGAGCCAGTGAACTGCTCACTAGGAAGGAGAGATGCAAGGCCGATGGTTGTCTTTGTGCTATTTGGTATCTCAATTCCAACGAGTGACTTTCCTGGAATAGGGGCTTCAATACGAACTGGGTGCGCGGCAAGAGCAAGTTCTATATTGGTTTGAAGCGCAACTATCTTTGAGAGGCGCACTCCTTCGGCAGGTTTTAATGCGTAGCGTGTGACTGTCGGGCCTATTGATATCTCGTCTATTTCAACGTTGATGCCAAAGTTTTGAAGAGTCCTTTTTATTAAGTTTGCATTTGCCTTTATGTCTCCAACCCCTGGCTTTCCACGGTCTCGCTCAAGAAGGGATATCGGAGGCGGGCTGTATGGTCCAAAGAGCGAAGATAGCCCGCGTTTCTTTTTACCAAATCCAAAGATACCTTTGTCTTCTTCGATTTCTTCTTCTTCGTACTCTTCTTCGTCCTCTACGTCTTCTTCAACTTCTTCTTCGGTCTCGTACGCGCCCTCTTCTTCTTCGTATTCCTCCTCCTCTCTTTCTTCTCTTTTAAATACATCCATAAGACCTTTAAAGCTAATCGTCGGGTGAACTTCAAACGTAATAAGAAGAGAGACCGTGCTTGTTGCAACCAATATTAAAAGACTTCCAAAAGTATCAAATAAGGTGACGAGAGGCGATGCTATTAGGCTGCCGATGAGGCCACCTTTGTCAGTGAGCACAAGCTCAATCAGGCCGAGACCAGAGAGTAAGAAAATAAATGCGGTCGTTGCCTTAAGTGGGCCAAGCCTGTTTTCAAAGGCTTGGAAGAATGTAAGTGAAAGAAGGAGGGCCAGAAATGGTAGTAGAAAATACCCAACACCAAGGAGAAAGGAAAGTCCACTATAAACCGCGCTTCCTGCGACCCCGGCGTAGCCCATAGAAGCTATTACGAGGAATAATGCGACAACTAAAAAGAGTACCGCCCATACGCCACTCATAGTGTCTTCTTTTAAATTAGCAAACCACAAACTAAGGTTGCTAGCTTGCTTTTTCTTCTTTCGTTTAGCCATTTTGCCCCTAAATGATAGCACGGCACTACTACCACCTAAAGTTTTTGATGATGTTTTAAGCGTTGTTAACCATCTTCTTGTTAACTTTACGGCCTCGGCTCAGCAGGTGTTTTAACCACTTTCTCTAAAGTCTTTAAGTTATGTCAAAAACAGGTTGATAAAGTTCAAAACTTGTTTCCAAGTAAAAGTTTTACTTGCGCCTTTATAGGACAGAGATATAATGGACACATAAACTTGTCTTTTACCTGTCTTTTTTAAAAGGACGTTAAGGACAAGATAAAAGACACTTCAAGGACATACTTTATGGACACTATAAAAGACAACAAACTGTCCGATAGAAAAGTAGAAGGCGTTATCGTTGACCCTTTTGGGGATAATAAAGCCTGCACCTTTGCTTACCAAAAAGTAGAACGTATTTCTGTGGCAATTCATCTAATCACAAACTTTGTCCCTGAACGCGAACCTATAAGACGTGTTTTAAGAGACAAGACTATCTCTGTACTTTCGGACATTTTGGAGTTAAGAGGAGGCCTTCGCTCTGCTGGGTCTTTAAGTGTTAACAATGTGGTTGCCAAACTTTATGAGATTGCATCTCTGTTAACTATTGTAGAGTCTGCTGGGTATATTTCAGAGATGAACCTATATATAATAAAGGGCGAGTGTAACAATCTTTGCGCGTTTCTTCGCGAAGTGGAGGACTCTTCTGGGTCAGAGAGTCTTGGACTACCAGAGACATTCTTTAAGATAGAGAAAGAGACGCTTCTCTCTAAAGGACAGGTTGGGAAAACTCAATCTTCACCGCAAATGTCTCTTAAACGAGGCGGTGTGGCAAAAGGACAAACACAAATAAGGGTTACAAGGACACTTAGACAGCATAGCGATAGGCGTGAGACTATATTGAAACTTTTAAAAGACAAGCCTGTACTAAATGTAAAGGACGTTGCGTATGCAATACCCGATTGTAGCGAGAAAACTTTGCAGAGAGAGCTTATGAGTATGGTTTCTGATGGGGTATTGGTAAAAGAGGGAGAGAGGCGGTGGAGCACTTATTCTTTGGCTTCCTAAATATACTTAAATTACCCCAATTACTTTTCGTAGGTTTTTAGAGGCTCTGTGGGTCCTATATAAATGTATAGATTGTAAAACTCTTTTTGTGGGTGTGATTTGGCTTAAACCAGCAAAGTGCGGAGCATTTTGCTGGTTTAAGCGTAAAGTGTTTATAAACATGATTCTAACAGGTTTCTAGTTTTGACTACTCCTCTGTAAACTGTTGTTGCTGTCTAGTTTACGTTCTGTTTTGTACTAGGCCTAAACTAGCTAAAACCTTGACATTCTGTATTTTTGATGTGCTTTTTATAGCACATTGACTTTTATTGGCACCGCCGATATTCTAGTTGATGTGCCTGGACACAGCTAAAGAAAAAGCCTTATTTGTCGGGGCTTTTATTTATGTTAGTTATCCACACGAAGTTTTTCGGTCACACGGTTTTTAAGCCTATAATCTAGCGTAAGGCAGTGGGCTCTTTAGTTTGAGCGGTGTGTCTTCGCATGAAACTTAAATGTTTGTGTGCGGCAAAGTTGAACAGAACTTTGACAATAAAATATTTTGCCAAATCCATGACAGGATTGCTGTCATGAGGTTTATTTTTCTGAAAAGATTATTCCCACCATGGAAGCTATAAAGATAGAATCGCGGTCTAACTTACGTCAACTAGCCTGCCGTATATCACTCGGTGTCGATACAATTCGGGTGTTGCGGGGTAGTTAAAAAATAGACACATCAAAGTCTGATGTGTCGGGGAACGAATACGTTGAGGTCGAAACAATGCATTTGTTCCTTATAGAAAGTCCACAATATCGGGCGACCGATATTTAGGTCATTAACTTAAATAAAAAATAAAGGTCAACATGAGTATCACATTAACAACAACAAAGAAGGTCGCTGCAATAGCAATTGCTGTAGCAATGATCTTCGGCGTATCATTTGCAGTTACTGCAAACAATGCATACGCACTTACAGAATCTCAGATTCAGTCAATTCTTTCTTTGCTCTCATCCTTTGGATCAGACCAAGCAGTTATTGACAACGTGAACGCCTCACTTAGAGGTCAAGCGACATCTGGAACAGGTTCAACATCAGGTGGAACCGGATTCACTTTCACACAAAACCTTAAGCAAGGTTCTACTGGAAGTGAGGTACTAGAGCTTCAAAAGTTCTTGAACACCAACCCTGACACAAGAGTCGCAGTATCTGGAGTTGGTTCACCAGGGAATGAAACATCATACTTTGGTCCAGTAACACATGCTGCGGTTATCACATTCCAGAACAAGTACGCAACAGACGTTCTTGCGCCAGTTGGACTATCATCTGGAACAGGATACTGGGGTGCATCTTCACGAGCTAAAGCTAACGCACTAAATACTGCGTCAGCTGGAACAGGAACAGGAATAGGAACAGGAACTGGCACAGGAACAGATACTGGAACAGGAGCGGTTTCAACAGGAACTGGACTTTCAGTATCAAAGCCAAGTCAACCTGCGAACACACTTGCTCCTGACTCAGCAGCACGTGTACCGTTTACAAAGTTGGCACTTACCGCTTCAAGCGATGGTGACATTGTTGTAAACAGCGTTACAGTTGAGAGAACTGGACTTGCTCCAGATTCAGTCTTTGCAAGCATCGCTCTTATGGACGATGAGGGTAACCTAATTGGTCTTACAAAGACTCTTAACTCAAATCACCAGGCAAAGGTTGGAACTGACTTCACAATCAAAGCTGGAACAACAAAAGTTGTAACAGTGGTTGGAAACATGGTAGCTGACAACGCAACGCGTGATGGAACAGTTGCAGCACTTGAAGTAGTTGCTGTAAACACTAGCGCTACAGTTTCAGGCTCACTTCCAGTAGTAGGAGCTTCACACACGATTAACGCATCACTAACAATTGGTGCTGCAACACTTAACCGTGGAGTGAATGACCCTAACGTGTCTGACACAAAAGAAATTGGAGAGACAGGATACACATTCCAATCTATCAGAGTTACAGCCGGATCAGCTGAAGATGTTCGTCTAAAGAACGTCCGTTGGAACCAAACAGGTTCAGCCGGAAAAGATGATCTTGCTAATGTTGTGATATTAGTAGATGGAGTGGAGTACCCAACAACAGTATCTTCTGATGGTAAGTATTACACTGCAAACTTCGGAGCAGGAGTTGTGGTTGCCAAAGGTCTAAACAAGGACATCTCAATTAGAGGAGATATCGTTGGTGGTCCAAACAGGACTATTATCTTTGACATCGACAAGGCAGTGGATATCTACATCACAGGTGAGACATTTGGCTACGGTATTACCGGAGCTGCTGGCTCAACTGCAACAGCTGCCGCAGGTAGCTCACAATTCACTACAGGGACACCGTTTTATGATGGTGCGACTGTAACAATCAGTGCTGGAAGCGTCTCAACCATCTCAAAGGCAACATCAGTTGCTGCACAAAACATCGCAATTAGCGTTGCAAACCAACCTCTTGGTGGGTTTGACATTGAGGTAAAGGGAGAGGCAATTTCAGTTGGACAAATGGTCTTCTACGCAGTAGCGGCAGGAGCAGACGTTGCTGATTTAACCAACGTATCGTTGGTTGACCAAAACGGAAACGTTATAGCTGGACCAGTAGATGGTGTTATAACCAGCGGAGCTGCTGGAACATTCACCTTTACTGACACGGTGACCCTTCCTATCGGTAAGTCAACTCTTACCCTTAAGGGACAGCTAAGCACCGACTTTACTAATGACGACACCGTTATTGCGTCAACAACACCTTCAACAGACTGGTCAACAGTTACCGGAGACGTTACAGGTAACACTATTACACCGCCATCAACAACTGCTACGGGTAACACCATGACAGTTAAGGCGGCTACAACTACTGTTACAGTAGCTTCTACACCGGCCAGCCAGAATGTTGTAGCAGGAACAACCGGATTCACGTTCGCAAACTACCAGTTTGACGCAACAGGATCTGGAGAAGACGTGCGAGTAAGCACAATTCAGTTCCAGTACACTGATGGTGGAACTGACCCAACAAACTGTCTCGTATACGATGGAACAACTAAGCTTACAAACAGCGCGGTTAACCCAACAGGAACTGGTGCGGACACATACACATTTAACACACCTCTTGTGGTTCCTAAGGGAACAGTTAAGACGGTTGCGCTAAAGTGTGATATTCCAGCGTCAGGTACTGCAGATGATCTAATCATCTTTGGTATCAACACAGGGGACACAATGGAGGGAGTTGGTCTTGGCTCAGGTCAAACCATCACACTTACACATGGAACAACAGACAGTGGAACCATGACGGTTAAGACTGGTGGAACATTTACAGTTCTGCTTGACTCATCCAGCCCATCTTACGCACATGCTGCTGCGGGCACCACTGGAAATACGGTTTCTGTTCTTAAGCTTCGTTCCACGAACGAAGACATCACAGTTAACCGAATTGGACTTCAGTTGACTAACGCTACGGCGTCATCAACCGCTGCGTCCTTCCAAAAGGTAACGCTATGGGATGGAACGACTAAAGTTGGTGAAGGACTCTTTACGGGTACCAACACCATCGCCACAACAACTCTTACAAGTTCATTTACTCTTACAAAAGACGTAGATAAGCTTCTAACGGTTAAGGCAGACTTTTCCGCAATTGGCGTATCACAAGCCGGTGTTGCCGGAGCTCTTCACGCAGTTGACTACGATGGAGATAGGCTTTACGCAACTGAGGGAACTGGAGTAGACTCTGGTACATCAGTTACATCAAGCACAGCTACTGATACAGCAGCTTCAGGTCTAAGAGTTAACAAGTCTTACCCAACGCTTGCTAAGCTAGCTCTTTCAAGCAACACGCTTGCAAACGGTGAGCGACCACTTCTACGATTTAGCGTTACTGCTAACTCAACAGGACCAGTTGGTCTGTACAAGTTCTCACTTATCTTTGCTACGACAACCGCAAGCATCTCTACTGTAAACATCTACGCATACACTGACTCAGGATTTTCAACTCCTGTATCAGGACTATCGTCAGATGGTGGAGTTGAGTCTTCAGCGGTTAACCTAAGTACAGCTGCTCTTGAGACCACGTGGGTTTCATCAGCTACGCAGATTCCGTTCTACGCGAACACATCAGCTGGTGCATCAACAACGATTCAAGTTCCAGCAGGTGGAACAAGATACTTCGAGGTTAGAGGTACTGTTGCTGGCGCTGCATCAGGAGCATCAGTCTCAACACAGCTTGAGGGTGACGCAGCATACGCTGGTGGAAATACCATGAACACACTCATGAGTAGTCTTCACTCAGACACTGTTGCAGCTCTTGTGAACGACACGAACAACGACTTCATCTGGTCACCAAACTCAACCACAACGGCTGGGCAAGATGACAATGATTGGACAAACGGATACGGCCTAATAGGTCTTCCAGCGTCTAACATGACAGCTGAGCTCGTATCTCAATAAGCCGGTCTTAACCTAAACGTGTTTAGTTAGATTAACTACCACGTAGACTAGCTAGAAGAGAGCAAAAAGCCACCCATTTTGGGTGGCTTTTTGCATTTCTTTTAGTTAGAATAGACCTCATATGAATTACGCAATACGATCAATTATTATATTAGGAGCTGTGGGTCTTTTTGCCATTGGCTACTTTCTTTTTACTAACGGCACAGACACCCCTTTAAAAGATGACTCTGATACAGCAACCACCACAGACAAGGTGGCTGATGTTAAAAGTGACACAGTTTCTGACACTAAAGTGATTAAGGAAGACACACAAGTGGATACAGACCTTGATCCAAATTCAATTACATTTACTTCCTATGTTGAAGACAGAAGTGTTCCACAGCCTGACATTGATAGGGAAACAGTTTTTGCGACTGCTCTTGTTGAATTAAAGGAATTAACGGCAGAAGGTTTTAAGAAAACAAGAGAAAACCTCCATGAAGAGCCGTACTCAATGAACGATTGGCTTGATTTAGCTATTCATTACAAGACGGTTGATGATTTTGACGGAGCAAAAGAAGTTTGGGAATATCTAACGCTCGCAGCTCCAAACAACTCTGTACCGTTTAATAACCTAGGAGACCTTTATCATTTCTACCTACACGATTTTCCAAAGGCAGAGGGGTATATGAAGGATGCTATTAAGAGAGCCAATGACCCATCATATTTTTTGAACTTGTATCAGCTTTATAAGCTTTCGTACAAAAAAGACACAAACCTAGCAGAGCTCGCCCTTCTTGATGGACTTAAGTCAAACCAAGGAAATATTAATATACTAATGGCGCTTGCTAAGCACTATGAAGACCTGGGGGAGGGAGCAAAGGCAATTACTCGCTATAAGGAGGCAAAGCAACACGCTCAACTAGTAGGCGATATTCCTTTGGTTGGCGTAATTGACCAAGCTATAGCAAGAGTAGAGAAATAATATGCAATTTTTTAACAAATCGTCCATGAAATTTATAACTGGCTTCGTTGTAATAATTGCGGCAAGCCTTGTGGTAACACTTGTGGTTTCCTCTTTTGGTAGCCAAGAAGGCGATATAGTAGACGTCAAAACCCAAGTAGCTAACTAATTTTTTAATATATAAAACGAATCGCACCGGACTCCTTGAGAGGAAGTCCGGTGCGAGGTGGCGTTGGCGGCGGCGGGCTTTTGGGAATTATCGGGTTCTGGGGGAGCATACAGAACGCGATGAAAAATACTAGGGGAAATACAGTGTAAATGGCGCGGGGTAACTTCCAAGTTTGCGTTGGTGTGACTTGTTGGTCGTCACCTAAAAACACGCTTTCTCCTGTGAGAAACAAGATGATTCCGACTGCCACCCAGATAATCATGAATGTCACGAACCATGGCAGGATGCCACGGATAGGGCGTAGTAGTAGTTCTGTCATTGCCTTCTCCTAAGGAATGTCGAACGGGGTGTCATCTTCTAGGGCATCTTAGTGAACAATTTCATATAAGTAGTGTAGTGTCAAATATAATCAAAATTATTAAAGGTTATACAGGTGTTATCCACATAGTTTTCCACATTCCTAAAAGTCCCAAGAACGGAGTGATACTATTTAAGGAACATGTCTCGAAAGCAACTTTTTGCTATCATCGCTCTCGTAGTAATTGTCATTGTTGGTGCACTTTATCTCACAAGCACCCGCGAACCAGTTAAAAGTGACGCAAATTCAGATAAGGGAGAAGTGAACTAGCTCTTGAATTAACTCTAGAGTTAGTTTTCTGTATTGGCCTCTTATGAACTAGTAGCAATAGTTGTACGGTCGTATAACTATTGCTACCAGGGAGTTTTGTGGGTTTAGGTTTGGGGAGTACAGAAAGGCGCCTGGCACCGTTAGTACGCATATCTGTTCTAGAACCGACTTATTTACCTAATATACAGACACACCAATGACGCGCTATAGCGCGTCATTGGTGTGCGCGTGTGTCTAGCAGTGTTTGCTATGAGCTGGAAGATGCTTTTTCTTTCGAGCTCTGAAACAGTGAGTGCTTCGCTGTCTTTGTTTTACGGCCTGATGTTGTTTTGGATTGGGCTAGAACTCGGATAGAAGGTGAAGGGATCGGGTGGTTCTTTGTAGTATTGCCTTGCGGTGGATGTTGCAAAGTTTTGGGTTTGTGGTATTGTCTCTTTGCTTGGGCGCCTTGAAATGCATATGCCCTCTGTGCACATTGGGGTGCCCGCATTGGGTATTGTCCGGTTTTTAACCGAGGGCTGGGCAGTGCTCTGGGCTCTGCTGTCCGGCATTGCGCAAACGGGAATTAACGACCACCCGTTGGCGCGGTGTCGGGCAGTAGGGTCGACATTGTTCTTTGTATTTGAAAACCCTTACTTTAATTCTTCTTTTTTCATTCAGATATGTTTTACGATGCACCATAAAAGGGATTAAAGTAACCACGGGGAGATCCCAGGGGGCCAACATTTCACGCTTATGTGGTGTTGGTCCTTTAATATTTCGGGGTAAGAAAACTAGGTTGTACCGCAGGAGTACGTCCATTTTCTAAACTCCTCCGGAGTAAGAAAATTAGGTTGCACCACAGGAGTACGTCCATTTTCTAAACTCCTCCGGAGTAAGAAAATTAGGTTGCACCCAAAGGGCGTTGCTGTTTGTGGTTAAGCAAAGCTTGAACAAACAGGTTGCGTCTTTTTTGCTTTTGGGTATAGTTTGGGTAGTTTCTGATGGATTTAACATCGGCTCAGACAGGGGGATTGCCGCCACCTCCGCTTAACGTCTTTGCCGTGCGGGTCGTCTTTGAGCGTACTTGTGTGTTGTGGTTTCGTAAGTGCCGCAAAGCATGCTTAATCGCTTGGACGGCCCGCAGAATTTTTTACGCTTTAGGGAAATGCCTAGGGCGTTTTTGTTTTCCACAGGACTTTTGTGGTTCATTTGCCAGGAGGCAAAGCGTATGTTATTATCCATTTTAATGAAATATCTTATTTGCAGAGGAGCATTTATTACTTGAGCGGACTCATGCCCTTTGTTTTTGGTAGTCCGCTATAGAGCGGATTTTTCGTTTTGTGAGTTTAGATTTATGGAGAAAGAGAAAATAAAACAAATACAGGCGTGGCCTGTCATGAAGACTATTTGGGGCTATGCAACTGCGTATCCAAAAACGCTAGGTACGATAGTCGTTTCTACTACGATAGTGCATGTTCTTGAAATTGTTACCCCACTATTTTATAAGAGGTTTTTTGACGTGGTTGGCGGAGATGGTGGAGTAAGTGCGTCGGAAGCCACTCCAGTATTGGTGGGTATTATTGTCGTGGTCCTTTCAATAAGTCTTGTGAGTTGGCTTTCAAGGCGTATACGTGAGTACTTTAACATAAGGTTTGAGGCAAAGGTGATGGCGGATATAGCTAATGATGGTTTTGAGTATATGTTTGGGCATTCGCATCGATTTTTTGTTAACAATTTTGCCGGGTCCTTAGTAAGAAAGGTAAACCGTCTTGTAAGGTCCTTTGAACAGATATGGGATAATGTAGTTTTAAATCTGCTACCTATTGGCATAGTGACTGTTGGAATCCTTGCAGTACTTTTTTATAGAAATATAATACTTGGTCTCACCCTTCTCGTGTGGCTGGTGCTTTTTGTAGGTCTTCACCTAGTCATAGCAAAGTGGAAGCAGAAATATAACTTAAGGCGTGCGGCCAAAGACTCCGAAGCCACGGGTGTGCTCTCTGATGCAATATCTAACCAGACTAATGTAAAGCTTTTCTCTGGGAATACTCACGAAGAGGGGCTTTTTGCTCGCGTGCAGGAAGAGTTGAGAAGGCTAAGAGTGTTCACTTGGACGGTGGATGAGGTGATAAACATGGTGCAGGGGCTCTTTATGATAGGGCTTGAGTTTGCTCTTATGTACTTTGCAATAGGCCTTTGGAAAGAGGGAGTACTCACAGTGGGGGACTTCGCGCTCATACAGGCTTACTTGATAACTATATTTGGACATTTTTGGCATATTGGTGGAGTAATTAGAAGAATATATGAGGCGTTTGCTGACGCGACGGAGATGGTAGAGATACTTGATATGGACCATGAAATACGTGATG
>JADHUY010000010.1 GCA_016784305.1 Parcubacteria group bacterium | reverse complement strand
ACTGTTCTTGTTGACCATTTTCGATACTTTACGAGACGTACTGCGTCCCTTCGCACCTTTCCCATGTTTGGGTTACTTGTATATGCCATATATTTGCATTTTACTCTCTTGGGTGATGCAAAGGTATTGAACCATTGCGGAATATTGACATTAGCGGTCATGTGTGGAAACATAATCCTCGGCAATAACGCCAAGAAATCGGAGGACTCCGCAATTGACCCAAGATGACACTAACGGCGAACTCACGGACTTTCTAGAAAAGCACGGGCTTCGCCCAGACTGCACGCCAGGAGAAATCCTGAAAGTCGCCCAACAACAAATGACCCAAGGCGCTATTCAAAACCTCATGAATGATATTCCGAGTTCAGGACATGCCGTCATAGGCTACGAGAACGACGGCGTCCCAGGTCCCATGCTCCTGGCAAGCCTCAAAGCGTGGTTTGTAGCCGCTGGCCGCGAATCGTAGGAACACCGCAAGTCCGCAAACAAAAGGCATCGCGCCGCCTGTTTGCGGCCTTTGTCTTTTTATAATCTAAGTACTTCTAAGAGAGTCTACTGAATACTCCAGTATACTGGAGTATATGTGCTTGAATCTTTACCGACCCAACATTTCCATCAAAGTTATTTCAAGTGGTAGCTGTGGGATGTGCGAACGTGGAATTTCATCATACGTTTTAAGAAGTCTGCCTAATGTATCTAGTGTAATCCCATCTTTTTTACTTAAGTCCTCTAAAAACTCTAAATCTTCTTTTGAAAATTGTTCTTCAAAATTCTTTTTCTGCTCGGGCGCGAAGCGCATTAGAAGTGTTGCCCTTAACTTGTGAAGCACAAGGGTTAAAAAAGTTTTAATGCTTAGATTATTTTTTACTACATCTTCAATGACACCAAGCGCATCTTTAAGCTCGCCACCAGAGAGCGCCGATAAAAAGTCATTCACAAGCCTAGAGTTTGGTGCTCCTGTCACTTTCTCAATGTCACCTGCCTCCACACTCTTACCTTTTGAGACAGTGAGAACCTTTTGAAGTATGCCGTGAGCATCTCTATACGAACCCTCGGAAAGTATGGCTACCAAGTCAGCCGATGGCTGATCCATTTTATAGCCTTCACTCTTTGCAGTATCTACTATCATGTCGCGAAGCATCTCCTGACTAGGTTTTCTAAAGACATGCGTCTCACAACGGGAAATTATTGTCTCTGGCAATTTATCAAGCTCCGTTGTGGCAAGCACAAACACAGCGTGTTTAGGTGGTTCTTCAAGTGTCTTTAAAAGCGCATTAAAAGCATCTTTCGTGAGCATATGCACCTCATCAATAATGTAGACCTTATACTCTGATGCAAACGGAAGAGTGGCCACAGCATCGCGAAGCTCTCGTATATCGTCAATTCCCCTATTGCTCGCCGCGTCCATTTCGTATAAATCCTTTTCATCGCACCCGATTTCGCGGGCAAATATTCTAGCCACAGTAGTTTTGCCAGTTCCGCGTGTACCTGAAAAAAGATAAGCGTGCCCAATGTTTCCAGCTTTTATTGCAGATTCAAGCACTGAAACCACGTGCTCTTGCCCGCGCACTTCCTTAAATTTCTGCGGTCTGTATTTTCTATATAAAACTACGCTCTCCATAATGGAGCTAGTATAGCACGAGCAAATTTAGCACTACTATATTCTCGCCACAAAATACTATACTCCAGTATACTGGAGTATTTGTACGATACCTGCCTGCCGGCAGGCAGGTATAGTATGATTTTAGTTCGGTTAACCGAACTACTTCCAAAAATATATCGAGAGCAAAATATACCGATTAATCGGTATATGAGTAAGTTTCTATTTATATCCTCTATACTCTCTTAGTTAGTATCCGTCTTTAAATAATCACTTACTATTCTCTCTACATCACTTGCGGTATCCGCCTCTTCAAAAAGCTTCAAGCGGAGCTCTTTAGCCCCATCAAAACCATTTACATATGCCTTGTAGTGCTTTTTCATAACGGCAAAATTCTTGTGTGGCAAAAGCTCTTCAAAAAGTTTCGTGTGCTCTATCATTACTTTTAGCTTCTCCTCCACTGAAACTTTTTCACTATCATTTTCACTTTGATATATCAAAGTGTCGCTGTCTCGGTTTATATTTGTTTTTAAGCTGGAAAAAAGCCACGGGTTTCCGAAAATTGCGCGCGCCAGCATTACACCGTCCGCACCTGATTCGCGTGCTAAAGTCTCTGCATGCTCTAAGTCACGCGCATCTCCATTTCCAACTATTAAAGTTTTACTTCCTAATTCATCTCTTATCTCTACTGCACGCTTAACAACATCCCAGTGGGCTGGCACTTTTGACATCTCCTTTCTTGTTCTAGCGTGAAGAATAATTACAGCAGGCTCTTCTCCAAGAAGTGTCGGAAGCCATTCCTCTATTTCGTTTTTGTTGTAACCAATACGAGTCTTTACTGATACTGGCAAATCCCCTGCTCCGCGCTTAGCTGCCTTTACCATCTCTTTTGCACGCAAAAAATCTTTTATAAGCCCTGCTCCTGCACCTTGTTTTTCAACCCCCCTGTCAGGGCATCCCATATTTATGTCCACTCCATCAAAACCAAGCTCCACGGCAAGTCTTGCGGCCTTTTCCATATACTCTGACGTACCAGTAAAGAACTGCGCCACTATCGGCCTCTCTTCTTCCGTATAGAGCAAATCCTTTTTTAGAATCTCTTTTCCTCTCTCATCTGCGCGCACTAGCCCATCAGCTGAAACGAACTCCGTGTACATAACATCGGGCTTTCCGTACTTTGCTATGACACGCCTAAATGCCGGGTCTGTAACATCAGCAAGTGGTGCAAGCACAAAAAACGGCTTTTCTAACTTTTCCCAAAAGTTCATATGATTTATTTGAGCTTGTAGTAGACCTTATTTCCAAAGCGTAAGTCAATGTAGTCAACAACTTCATCACTCCCAAAACTCTCCGACTCCAAGACAGAACGAAGGTTTTCAACTACATCTGTAAAATCGCTATCTTGTGCCACAAGTATGCGACTACCGTCCTCAAATCCAACTTCAAAGTCGGTTTCATCTATTATCGCCAAGTATATTGGAGTAATACTTACTCTACGAAGTGTTTCCACAAAAAAAGAATAATGCTCAAACCTGCCATTTAAAAAACTAGCACCAATAGTCTCATCACCAACAACATCACCGTAAAATCTAAAAAATGCATTGCCAGAGAAATATGGGGCAAGACCATAAACTAGCCCCTCTTCATTCATAAAGTAGCATTGCTCATCTGAAACCTGACTTTCTCCACAATAAAGCGAGTTGGGGGCGTACTCGCTGATAGATACAGAAATTGCTTTAAGACTACCTTTTGAAACACGCACATCTTTCACTCTTTCAAAACTCTCAAGCACGCTTGCCTCTATAGCACGCTTTGGGTATATGAAAGCGTTTTTCCTCGGGAATAACCAAAAGTATTTTCCTGAAAGTTCGCTTTCTGCAATTTCCACAAGTTCTTTATCTGTAATGACAGAATTGCCAACTGCTTCAACTGATACTATAGTCAGAGAGTCCATCTTTGAAAGCGTAACTAACCCTAAAAAAACTGAAAAAACAAAGACGACTCCAAGAGCACTTCTAAATATCAGAACATTACGACGACGCTTCGCAAGATGAGGCGTGCGGAGCTTTCTTCGCGGGAAAAAGTGCATATTTATTTTTTAACCGGCTTCTCTATTTTATCTTTGCCTAAATATTTCTGAAGTACTTCGGGTACTTTTACAGAACCATCTTCTTCTTGGTAATTCTCCATTATAGAAACTAGCATACGCCCCATAGCTACGGCTGTGGCATCATTCATATGAACCGGCTCCATCTTTCCGTCAGCTCTTTTAATACGTGTATTTAACCTTCTTGCTTGATATCCATTCATTAAGTCAGAAGTGTGCGTCTCACGATATTTCTCCTGCCCAGGCATCCACGCCTCAATATCAAACTGCCGATAGTCAGCAAGTCCCATATCTCCAGTACAAATTATAACCACCTGATAAGGAACTTTAAGCTTCCGCATTATGTATTCCTGAATACCAACCATAAAGTCCTGCTCGGAAAGAGAATCTTCTGGGCGCACAAACGTTTCCATCTCTATCTTGTCAAACTGATGCTGTCTTATTATTCCCTTTGTATCTTTTCCGTATGAGCCAGCTTCCCTTCTAAATGCAGGAGTATACGCAAAATAGCGTATAGGTAAATCTTTCTCGTCTATCTTCTCATCCATGTGAAGTGGGCCTAGGGTGTGCTCTGCACTTCCAATCAATACCAGGTCATCCTTATCAAAAACATAGCGCTCGTCCACTGGGTCAAGGCGTGCCATTCTATTCATTACTGCTGTCTTCATCATTACAGGAGGAATAATCGGCGTAAACGCTTTTACATTTACATTCAAGCCAGCCTCTTCTGCAATCTCTTTCAACGTATCTTCGTTTGTAAGTATCTCTACCACAAAATTAAATAGCGCAAACTGAAGAAGTGCCAAGTCGCCCTTTAAGTATGTAAAGCGAGCGCCAGAAACCTCTGCCGCTTTTTCACCGTCAATTATATTAAGACCTTTTCCAAGCTCATCATGCTCTTTTGCAGTGAATTTAAATTGAGGTTTCTCTCCCCATTGCCTTATTACTTTGTTTTCCGAATCGTCTTTTCCAATTGGAGTATCGGGTGACGGCACATTTGGAATCTTTATCATCAGCCGCACAAACTCTGTCTCCACCTTTTCTAAATCTTTTTCCATTTCTTGAAGACCCATACGGAGACGTTTGCCCTCCTCTACATTTCGCTCTAATGCGGCATCATTTCTTTTCTTATTAAGCTCGTCGGCGTTTTGCCTTAGCTTTTTCCTTTCATTATAAAGAGCCTCCAATTTGTCTAAATCAACAGGTTCTCCCTTCTTATTCTTAATCGTATCCTCTACGATTTGTCTATTTTCAAGTATAAATTTTATGTCTAACATACGTATCTTATGTAGAATGTATAGTAACGTGGAGTACCCTATCAAACAACTTACTAAAGACGAATTCCCAGCTCTTTTAAGGGAGATTCCTGACGCTCCAGAGAAGCTATATATAAGAGGTACACTGCCTGAAAATGAGACAAAACTCCTTTGTGTGGTTGGCTCACGTAGATACACGCCATATGGAAAAGACGTTTGTGAGAAACTCATCTTAGGCCTTCGTGGTCATGATATAGCAATTGTATCTGGGCTTGCCATCGGCATGGACTCAATAGCGCACCTCTCTGCTATTAACGCGGGCTTAACCGCAATAGCGGTCCCAGGCTCTGGACTAAATGACAATGTCGTATACCCACGCATGAACCTTAAACTTGCAAGCGATATTCTAGTTTCCGGCGGCGCGCTCCTTTCAGAGTTTGAGCCAGACTTTAAAGCAACTCCATACAGCTTCCCTCAAAGAAATAGAATAATGGCGGGCATGTGCAACGCAACTCTCGTAATAGAAGCTGGCGAGCGCTCCGGCACATTAATAACGTCTCGCCTTGCAACTGAATACAATAGAGACGTGCTTACAGTGCCCGGCTCTATCCTCTCACGCAGTACCTATGGTCCACACATGCTTATAAGACTTGGTGCTACTCCCATAACATGTTCGGAAGACATTTTAGATGTTTTTAATATGAAAGCGGAAAATGCTAATGATGTCTCAAGCGCAAAAGATATATCTGAAGAGGAAAATAAAGTTTTAAATATTCTACAGACGCCAATGTCACGCGGAAACTTAATAGAAGCTCTTAATATGAATATCTCCGAGGCAAATATACTACTCTCTGCCATGGAGTTAAAAGGGTTAATAGTTGAGAGTCTAGGAGAAGTGCGAGCGACCTAAGCTCAATTAACCTTTTGACAAATCACTTTTAAGGAGTATCCTCAAAATAAGTCCAAGAAAATTGAAACAATAGCAATAGAAAGGGGGCCGAAAATGGCTTTTAAGTGGACCGATGAACGCGTAGCGAAGTTAGAGATGTGCTGGGCGGACAAAGACTATTCTGCCGCGCGAATTGCAAAAGAAATGCGTAAAGAAACTGGCGAGCAGCTAAGTCGAGAAGCGGTGGCTGGCAAGGCAAATAGGCTTGGCCTTTCAAAACCAACCAAGTCCTCGGTGACCCGACAACAGAGACAAGAAGAGCGGACTGAGAAAGTTCTTGAGCTTCAACCGCCGGCTGATCAAGGGGCGACGATATTCTCGCTCACCGCAAGAACGTGCCGTTGGCCAATAGGCGACCCCAGAGACACGGATTTCCATTTCTGTGGTGCAGACAGCAAGACCGGCCAGCCGTACTGCGACTACCATGCCGCAATGGCGTATCGGCCACCAAAAGCAAAAGGTGGAGACGGCGCAGAAGAAGAAGCAGACCACGTCCATGTACCGAAAGGTGGCCCACTAACGAACCACCTGCCAAATTCGTGAAACCTCACGGCGACTCAGCATGTATGCTGAGCCGCCGTAAATCTTTTTATATTTGACAAGTTAATGCTGTATGATACAAGTTACCTTTTACATATATGAATCCCGTTAGAGGTTAGAAAGGTTAGATAGCGGGATAAGATGCATATTTGGGAAAATGTTAAACAGGTCAATTTTATTAAAGTAACGAACGGAAACGACACAATCGTTTCCTATCTCTAACGGGATGAAGTTAGTAATAGTTGAATCGCCAGCAAAGGCAAAAACAATTGAAAAGTACTTGGGAGAAGACTACACAGTACGCGCATCTGTTGGGCACGTCCGGGACCTTCCTAAGAGTAATAAAAACGCCATAGATATAGATGGTGGTTTTGTGCCGAACTATGAAATCTCTCTTGGAAAGGAAAATGTAATAAGTGAGATAAGTAATCTCGCAAAAGATGCTACCGAGGTCCTGCTTGCTACTGACCCTGATAGAGAGGGTGAAGCTATTGCGTGGCATATAAAAGAGGCTGTAGGATTAAAAAAGCCAAAGAGAATTGTCTTTTATGAAATTACAAAAGACGCAGTACAGGAGGCAATAAAGCATCCAAGAGAAATTGATGAAGATCTAAGGCAAGCTCAAGAAGCGCGCCGTGTTCTAGATAGACTCGTTGGCTATGATCTGTCTGGCCTCATCTGGAAGAAACTTCGGTATGGCCTCTCTGCTGGAAGGGTGCAGTCTCCAGCGCTTCGTATACTTATGGAGCGTGAGCGTGAAATTCGTACATTTATTCCAGAGGACTTTTGGGTAATCACAGCTGACACTAAAACCAAGAAAAATGAAGAGCTTCTACTTACATGCCAAGTAGAACCAAAGACAAAAGAAGAAACTGACAAAATCCTAAAGGCAGGAAAGGATGGAGAGTGGAGTGTCTCTAAAATAGAAGAAAGTGAAACCAAACGCTCCCCTCGCGCACCATTTACTACCTCTACCCTTCAGCAAACTGCAAGCACTCGCCTTGGCTTTGCGCCGTCAAAGACTATGCAGGTTGCACAGCGACTATATGAAGCAGGGCAAATTACCTACATGAGGACAGATAGCACCAACATGGCAAGCTCTGCAGTAGAGCAAATTGCTAAAATCGTTAAATCAAAATATGGAGTAGAGTATTTAGAGACAAGAGTATACAAAACGAAAAGCAAATCGGCACAAGAAGCACATGAGGCAATACGCCCCTCTGATATTTCAAAAGAAAGTGCGGGGCTCACAGGTGAGCAAAAAATGCTTTACGATTTAATCTGGCGAAGAGCTATCTCATCACAAATGTCTGACGCAAAGCTAAAGCGCATGAAAATTACTGGGTGTGTGGCTGATAAAGAAATTCCTAAATTTAGTGCGACAGGCTCAAGAGTTATTTTTGACGGATGGCTCAAAGTAGACTCTGCTGCGCGTGGCGAGGATGTAGAGCTACCGAAAGTAGTAGAGGGTGAAGATTTAGAACTAAAGAAGATAGAAGCAGAAGCGAAACAGACACAGCCACCAAGTCGCTACACCGAAGCAGGGCTAGTGAAAGAGCTTGAGAAAAGAGGAATCGGGCGCCCATCAACGTACGCTTCTATTATGCGAACCCTTCAAGAAAGGGGCTACGTGGAGAAAGAAGGACGAACACTATTCCCTACTGACACCGGAGACGTGGTTAGCTCATTTTTAGAAGAGCACTTTTCTAAATACATAAGCGACTCATTCACAGCTGAAATGGAAAATGAGCTCGACGAAATAGCAGACGGCAAACGCGAATATGCAAAAACGCTAAAAGACTTCTACACACCATTCACCAAAGACATACTCTCCAAAGAGGACATGCCAAAGATTACAGACTTGGGTGATGCTCCAGAAGAATTTAAATGTCCAAAGTGTAAGAAAGATATGATAATAAAGCTTGGTCGTGGTGGTAAATTTATGAGTTGCTCTACCTTCCCAGATTGTGATGGTGCAAGGACTATTGAAGGGCTTGAGCTAAAGCCAGATGACCCAATAGGAGTAGATCCAGAAAGTGGTGAAGATATTTATGTATTAAATGGTCGCTTTGGTCCATATGTGCAAGTCGGGCTTAAGACAAAAGAAAACCCGAAACCAAAGCGAGGAAGCATTCCCGCGGAGGCCGACCTTGAAAATATTCCTATTGAGGATGCTGTTAAGTATTTAAGTATTCCTAGAGTGCTCGGCGAGCACCCAGACACCGGAGAGAAAGTAACAGCTGGCATCGGGCGCTTTGGGCCATACATTGTGCATGAGACAGACTTCAGATCACTTAAGACCGACGACGTTTATACAATAGAACTTCCTCGTGCTCTTGAGATACTCAAAGAGCCAAAGCAACTCAGAAAAGGGGTGGAGCTTGCAAAAGAGTTAGGCGAGCATCCAAAGACTAAAAAAATGATAAGTGTATTTAAATCTAAATCCGGACTTCACTTAAAGAAAGGTATGAAAAATATTTATCTCCCAGATGATACTGACCTAAAAAAGTACAAATTAGAGGACGCGCTAAAACTTCTTGAGCCAAAAAAATAAGGGCCGGCTCGCGATGGCCGGCCCCCTATCCCTGCATACCCTCTACCTTAACTAGAGTTGACAAGCCCATCCCCAATCCTCAGCGCTTTCCGGACTTCTGGATCGTCTTCAATTGGTCCTGACGAGTTTGAAATAATCGTGCCATCAGGTCCTCTCCTGGCTGAAATTGAGAAGCCGTTAGATCTGATATGACCCCATTCGCCATCCAAAAGCTGACGAGTAAACCTTGGGGCACGAAAAACCTCATCACCAGAATCGTTTTTTTCCTCGCTCATAACAAGCACCTCTCAAAATAAAAATAGAACATTGCTTGAAACTTGAAAAGTAATATAATGGAAATTACACAAAATGTCAACCCAATATGTCTGCAGAACTAAAAGAAATCATTAGCCTAGCTCACTCGCCTTCTAAGGGAGATATTGAACTTATAACCAATGCTTATACATTTGCAGAGACTGCTCACAAAGGACATAAACGCTATTCTGGTGAGCCATTCTTTAATCATCTTGCCGAGACCGCCAAAGGGCTTGCAAAGCTTGGCATGGGACCACGTACGATAGCGGCTGGGCTTCTCCATGATTCTATGGAGGATACAGACGTAACTGCAGAGGAGATTGAAAAGAATTTCGGAAATGAAGTTCTTTTTTTAGTTGAAGGTGTCACAAAACTTGGAACTCTAAAATATCGTGGAGTGGAGCGTCATACCGAAAGCCTACGTAAATTATTTGTCGCCACTTCTCAAGATGTGCGTGTAGTAATAGTCAAATTGGTTGACCGACTTCACAACATGGAGACACTAAGCCACGTTCCAAAACATAAACAAAAAAGAATCGCTCTTGAAACTTTGGAAGTCTACGCACCAATTGCAGATAGGCTTGGTATGGGTCGCATTAAAAGAGAGCTTGAAGACTTAGCATTTCCGTATATTTATCCAGAGAAAGCTAAAGAGGTAAAAGAGTTACTAACAATTAAAAGTAAGGCGGGCTTGAATAATCTAGAGAAAGTGCATAAGCAGGTAAAAAAGGCGCTTGCAAAAGATGGAATTACAAAATTCAAAACGGAGCATCGCGTAAAAGGCGTATATAGCCTATTTAAAAAACTAGAACGAAAAGGCGGAGACGTAAATGAAATCTATGATGTCATAGCACTTCGAATTATCGTTCCAAATATTCCAGACTGCTACAGGGCTCTTGGTGTAATACATAAGATGTGGCGACCACTGCCTGGAAAAATAAAAGACTATATGGCCTCCCCTAAACCAAACGGTTATCAAAGTATTCATACTACCGTTTTTGCTGGTGACTCTGGTCCTATAGAAATACAAATACGCTCGGACAAGATGCATGAGGAAGCGCAGTTTGGTGTAGCTTCTCATATTGGGTATAAAAGCGGTAGTAATGCACGAGAACAAGCACTTGAATGGCTTGCACAATTTATCCCTCATAAAATCCGTAGACTAGCCAACGATAATAAAATAACAAAGGAGAAAATCATTAACCAGAAAGATAGCCCAAGCCCAGAAAATGCAGTGCCCAAATGGATACGAGAAATAGCAAAAGAACATAAAGACCTAGAAGGCGAAGAAGGATTTTCCGATGAAATGAAAAGCGACTTTTTTAACCATCGCGTATTCGTCTTTACCCCAAAAGGTGATGTTATAGATTTGCCTCTTGATTCAAGTCCGATTGACTTTGCTTACGCAGTACACTCTGACATCGGAAATCACATATTTGGAGCCAAAGCCAATGGAAAGATGATATCTCTTGATACTAAACTTAAGAATGGTGATATTGTAGAAATTATGACAAAAGATAACTCAAAGCCGAGCGCTAAGTGGATTGATATAGCAAAAACAACCCTTGCTAAGCGCTTCATTCGCCAAGCGCTTGCAAACAAAGAAGCTAAACAAAATTAAACTGAAAAGTTTTTGAGTGAGTAGATGTCGTCATCATCCTCCAATTTCTCTTTTTCCTCATCTGGCCTGTCGTCTATTGGATTTTCTTCTTCCTCAAGAGAGCCAACTGAGTCGCCGTCTTTCCTGTGAACAATAGATGCAACCTCTCCTATAAAGCCAGAGGAATGCAATTCTGAATTTGTATTTATCTTTTCAAGTATGCCACGTAAATCTCCTTCATTAAAAAACTGAATTATGAGAGTTCCTCCAACTTTTCTAGGTTCAATAAGTACTCTTGTACCAAGCTGCTCTGTAAACTTTTTTTCGAGTTCTATTATTTCTGGTTTAAAACGAATTTCTTTTTTGCGCGCACGCTCTATTGCAATACGCCTTGCAATTGCCTCGGCCTCCCTTACCGTGAGTTTGTTGTGAAGAATCTCTTTGTAAAGAGTTAACTGTTCATCTGGCTTATCGGCAAGCATCATAATAGGGCGGGCATGCCCTTCAGTAATCCTACCCTCTGCGAGTGAGTTTTGAATATCTTCTGGCATTCCTAAAAGGCGGATTGAATTGGCTACGTATTCCCTACTCTTACTTATTTTGACGGCGATTTCTTTATGTTTTAAATTAAACTCTTTTGCTAACTGCTGAAATGCTTTAGCTCTGTCTATTGGATTTAAGTCCTCACGTTGCAGGTTTTCAATTATTGCAATCTCAAGCTTTGCCTTATCCCCATCCTCAACGGCGCGTATTATCACAGGCACCTGTGAGAGCCCTGCTAGCTTTGAAGCTCGCAAGCGCCTCTCGCCTGCTATAAGCTCATAATTGACTGACAGACCCCCATCTTCCCTTGGTGCCTCGTGACGCGTGACAACAAGTGGCTGAAGTACGCCGTACTGCCTAATGGATTCGGCTAAACTGCTTAATTTATTCTCATCAAACTCTTTCCTAGGCTGATATGGATTTGGGCTAACCTTCTCAACTTCAACCCAGAAAATTGAATTATTATAAAACTCTTCCATGGCAAATATTATAACACTCCATTGCTTAGAGCTTAAAATAAGTTAAACTCGTTTGTAAGCCGAGATGGCGGACCTGCCTGCCGGCAGGCAGGATTGGTACTGAACGATACGAAGTGTCGTTCAGAGGTTTTACATTCAAGTGGTGCCGCGGTGGCGGAATTGGTAGACGCGTACGACTCAAAATCGTATTTCGAAAGAAGTGAGGGTTCAAGCCCCTCCCGCGGCACCATTTGTATGGAAAACTATTATTGCTCAAAATCATATCAAATCAAATAACCGCCCTATTGGGCGGTTATTTGCGACTCATCCGGATGAGTCAATTATTTACTCTTTAGATAATCAATCATCGTTTCCGCATCTGAGACTTCAAATGGGTCATCCGGACAATCGTCTGAAAAGCCAGATTCCACAAACGCCTTTTTAATAACACCGTCTTCAATGTAAAGACTGTAGCGCCATGAGCGCTCACCAAATCCAAGATTATCTTTCTTTACCATCATCCCTATCTCTTTTGTGAATCGCCCCGAACCATCTGGAATAAGCTTCACGTTCTTAACATTTAGATTCTTTCCCCATTGGTTCATAACAAATGCATCGTTCACACTTAAACTATATACTTCGTCAGCTCCAAGTTCCCTTAATTCAGTATACTTGCTTTCATAACCTGGAAGATGCGTGCTTGAGCATGTCGGAGTAAAAGCACCCGGCAAGGCAAACAGAACCACCTTTTTTCCAGCAAAGAGATCGTCAGATGATACCTCTACCCATTTATAAGGATTATCCCCACCAATAGACTCATCTCTAACTCTTGTCTTAAATACCACAGACGGTACTTTTTTCCCTTCTAGTTCTTTACTTTCCATAATATTTATATATTAGTACGATTAGTTGATGCATTATAACATGCAAGGCAGTGGTGCAAAATAAAAAGCAAAAACTAATAGTGATCGTAGGGCCGACGTCCTCTGGAAAGAGCGATCTGGCAGTTGAAATCGCCAAACAGTTTAATGGCGAGGTTATTTCTGCTGACTCAAGACAAGTCTATAAGGGGCTTGATATAGGAACCGGAAAAATCACAAAAGCAGAAATGAAAGGAGTACGACACCATTTACTTGATGTGGTGGACCCAAAATCAGTATTCACTGTTGTAGACTTTCAGAAAATGGCAAAAGAGGCCATTTCTGACATAGTTTCTCGTGGAAAACTGCCAATAATAGCAGGTGGGACTGGCTTTTATATACAAGCAGTAGTTGATGATGTTGATTTTCCAGAGATTAGAGTAGACAAAAAACTGCGCGAGGAACTGAATAAGGAAAGTTCAGAAACCCTATTTAAAAAACTTTTAGAGATTGACCCAGACAGAGCAGAGAGTATTGATCCTAAAAATAAAGTCCGTTTAATCCGTGCGATTGAAATCGTTCAATCGCTAGGGAAAGTACCAAAAGTAAAAGCAAAAAGCCCCTATGATGTACTTACTATAGGCATTAAGACTACAGATAAAGAACTAAAAGACAGAATAAGAAAACGCCTCCGCGCGCGCGTGGAGGCTGGAATGATTGAAGAAGCTGAAAAATTGCACGAAACGGGCCTTACATATGCTCGGATGGATAAACTTGGTCTTGAATACCGATTCTTAGCATTGTTTCTAATCGGAGAGATATCTAAAGAAGAAATGCTCAAACAAATTGAGACTAAAAACTGGCAGTACGCTAAAAGACAAAAAACGTGGTTTAAGCGTGACAAAAGGATAAAGTGGATAGAACTTAGTAAAAGAAAAGCTATTACACTAGTTTCTAGTTTTTTATAGCTGTCTTACCTGTCTAGTGGAGTTATCGTAGATGGAGGCGTAAATGGTGGCACCGGTGGAAGATTTTCAATATCTGTTTTAGGAACTTGTAATTCAGGTACTACCCTATCCACACCACCAACCTGCAGGTTACCTTGTGCTGGAACATTAGTCCTTGGAGGCGTAAACACCGAGCCACCAGAGCAAGTAAATGGCTGCCACGGCTTACCTAGGTCGTTTTTCTCACCAGTCATAACCTTAAGAATTGTATCCACCAAAAGCCACGCCGCAAGCACGATAATTAAACCAATAAATACGCTCCCGAAAATAGACTTAGCTTTTGAAACAGTCTCCGGCTTACTACTATTGGTCATCATTATAACCCCAACAACAGCAAACATAATCGCAGCAAATAAAACAGCCAACTTAACAATTTCGGCAAGCACATGATCAGCCAATGAAATAAGGTCGCAAAAGCCACAATCCCTAACACCATCTTCACCGGCACTACACACAGGAACTATCGGCCCATGAGAGGCATCTACAAAATCAAAAGGAACCAACACAAACCCAGATACTGCTATGGCTACTAGTATTATCCCTATTGCTATTGAGCGCATATTAGGAATATTCTATCACAAAAAATATGCATAATTGACACATATTCAAAAAGCATATACAGTATCACTCACTATGTCACAAGATAGACTAATAAAATTGGTTTCAGTGGGCGATGAAAATGGCGTTGGTAAGGGCCATGTTTATTACACCTCCAAAAATAAGAAGGGCGTTGAGCGTAAGATTGAGCTGAAAAAGTACAACCCTGTTGCTAGAAAACAAACTCTCTACAAAGAATCAAAGAAATAGTCGTACAATCCCTGACTTGCTCTATAGTTAGCCTGCAGGCAAGGTTACTAAACAGCGGCCTCCTCAATAATACAAACTGCACCGTTTTCGGTTCAAGTCCTGATGGACCTACGGACGTGTTTTTGACATAACAACATAGAATGCGATAATCCTACGAAGACATGGGTCTATAGTTAGCCTGCAGGCAAGGTTGGTAAACAGCGGCCTCCTCAATAATACAAACTGCACCGTTTTCGGTTCAAGTCCTGATGGACCTACGGACGTGTTTTTGACATAACAACATAGAATGCGATAATCCTACGAAGACATGGGTCTATAGTTTAATTGGTAAAACAGTGGTCTCCAAAACCACCGTTCCAGGTTCAAGTCCTGGTGGACCCGCTAGGAACTAAAAAGAACGGGAGTTGTATAGCATTAAAAAGTTGCAGTTATTCACGATCACGTACAAGTTTAAGGAAATAGCACTGTACAATAAAACATATGGGAGAATTTTACCCCTTGTTTCTTTTTATTTTTGCTGGAGTATTTTTTTCTATGGTCTTTAGACGCATCCACGTACCATGGGTGGTTGGACTTATTTTAGGTGGTGTGCTCCTAGGACCTCACGTATTCAATGTTATACAAATAACTCCGACTGTGGATTTTATCGCTCAAGTTGGGCTTATATTCCTAATGTTTATGGCCGGCCTTGAAACAAAATTTTCAAGTTTTAAGGGCTTTCAAAAACAACTCTTCTTTCTCTCCTTCATTAACGGCGTTGTTCCACTTGTCGTAGGTATGTCCATTGCTCTTTTATTTGGCTACAGTATTACTATTGCGCTTCTTGTTGGAGTAATTTTTGTTTCTTCCTCTATCGCAGTAGTAATCCCTTCGCTTGAAAAATACAACATATTACACACACAGCTTGGGCAATCAGTTGTTATGACGACTGTAATACAAGACATTGCGAGCCTTATTATGCTGTCGGTCATACTTCAAAATATCGATCCGATTACAAAGATCCCACTATACATATTCTATCCCCTACTTTTTGTCATCTTGATCGCATTTAGATTCTTTCTACCAAAGATTAAATGGCTCTTTACTGTGGGAGTGCGTGGTACAAAAGACCTTTTCCAACAAGAATTTCGTGCAACGTTTTTACTTCTTATAGGAACAGTGGTAGCTTTTGAGCTTCTTGGTCTTCACCCGATTATTGCAGGATTTTTTGCTGGACTTGTACTCTCTGACTCAATAAAAAACCCTGCACTTAAAGATAAGATTCATGCGATTAGTTATGGTGTATTTATTCCTGTATTTTTTATTCTTATTGGCGCGCAGACCGATATCAGTGTTTTTTACCAGCTGGCAGGAATACTTCCGCTTATAATTGCAATTGTTTTAGGTTCGGTTTTTGCAAAGCTAATGAGCGGCTGGCTAGGCGGACGTATGATTGGATTCACTTCAAACCAGGCACTTCTTTTCGGAATTTCTTCTGTGCCCCAACTCTCAACCACACTTGCCGTTGCGTTTACCTCTTTTTCAATTGGGTTAATTGATGAAAAGCTACTTACCGCAATGGTCACCTTAAGTGTTATGACTACTATTATCAGTCCGTTACTAATGGACCTCTTTAGTGCGCGGATGCAAAAGGCGGCAAACGTGAAGGGGATGTAGTCCACATTTAATCCAGAACATTTACAGTCTTAAAACATTTAACTCCTGCATTAACTCTAGAGTTAATGCAGGAGGTGTGGTCAAGTTTCTAATTAACTACGTTCACAAGAACTTCCTAGCTCTGCACTCGATTTTGTAAACAAAATCTACGCCTGGACTCGACTGTTCTTGCTCTAGGATATGAGCAAGAATATGTCTCCGTCTCGCACAAAGGCGCGAACGCAAAGCAGTTTGCGTTCTAAAAGAAAAGCATATCCTTTTAAAGGATATGCTTTTCTTTTACCTTGGTGCGCCGGGCAGGATTCGGTCACAAGTTACTAAGTATATTTCTGCACTACGTTTGAAATCTACTAAGTACTCGCGACCCCGACTCGCCCCTCTCTCGTCCCCCGGACGCGAGGCTCCGTCTTTCGAATCCAAGCAAGTGCATATAAAAAGAAAAACTGGTTTGATAACCAGTTTTTCTTTTTATTGTGCGCCGGGCAGGATTCGAACCTGCGTAGGACATGTCCGTCGGTTTTACAGACCGATGCGATTGACCACTCCGCCACCGACGCAATTATTTAAGCTACTGCCGTAGCCTTCCTTTTTGGTGCCCTCTTTCTTGCTACTGCTTTACTCTTGCGAACATCAAATGTAAATTCATTATCCTTAAGATTCACAATAACACTACCTCCGTCCATCACACCCTTTGAAACCATTAAGTTTGCTATTGGTGTAAGAATTTTCCCTTGAATAAGGCGTCTTAGAGGCCTAGCACCGTATTGCGGATTATACCCCTCCTTAGCGAGGTGTGAAAGTACTTCAGTAGATATATTCAATTTGATGTTTTTCTCAAGAAGTCGCTTTCTAACTATGTCAGTCTGAATGTTAACAATCTTCTCCATAGCCAAAGGAGAGAGGATATTAAACACGATAATTTCATCAAGTCGGTTTAGAAATTCTGGCCTAAAGAAATCTCTAAGACTCTTTTTTACTTTCGCCTTCGCCTCATCATACTGAGAGGAGTCTGTGTCTACAGTAGAGATGAACCCAAACTTTGTCATTTTTTCTATATGTTCGGAGCCGATGTTGGAAGTAAGAATTATTATAGTATTCTTAAAATTAACTTTGCGCCCCTTTGCGTCAGTTAAGTGTCCACTGTCAAGAACCTGAAGCAAAATGTTAAACACTTCGGGATGAGCCTTCTCAATCTCATCAAACAGAAGTACAGAATAAGGACGGTGTCTCACAAGCTCTGTAAGCGAGCCACCTTCTTCATGTCCAACGTACCCAGGAGGTGCTCCAATTATCTTAGATACAGAATGCTTCTCCATGTACTCGGACATGTCCACACGTATCAATGCCTGCTCGTCGTCAAACATAAACTCTGCTAGTGCTTTTGTAAGCTCTGTCTTCCCAACTCCAGTCGGACCAAGAAGTAAAAACGAACCAATAGGCCTATTTGGATCAGAGATACCAACACGTGAGCGTTTTACAGCATCCGCAATTTTCTCTAGTGCTTCATTTTGCCCAACAATTCTCTTCTTAAGTGAATTCTCCATGCGGGAAAGCTTCTCTGCTTCTTCTTCAAGCATTCTAGAAACTGGCACTCCAGTCCAACGAGAAACAACGGAAGCAATATCTGACTCCCCCACTTCCTCTTTAAGAATACGACGAGAACTTTGTAGCTTCTTAAGTTTCTTCATTTTACTATCAAGTTCGCGCTCCAGTGTAGGAATACTTCCATACCTTATTTCAGCAGCTTTGGATAAATCGGCAAGTGCCTCGGCACTGTCAGCGCTCACCTTCATTCCTTCAAGCTCCTTCTTAATTTCCTTTATTGAATTTAATGCCTCTTTTTCATTATTCCACTTAAGCTCAAGCTCTGAAGTCTTCTCCTTAAAATTGGCAATTTCCTTTTCAATCTTCTTAGTCCTTTCTTTCGCCTTTTTATTTCCGGCTTCAACGTCTTTCTTTAGAGCCTCTTTTTCTATTTCAAGGCGCATTGTTTTTCTGTGTGCGTCTTCAAGCTCCGGTGGCTTATTTTCAAGTGAAATCTTCAGTGATGAAGCAGCTTCATCAATTAAGTCCACAGCCTTATCAGGTAAAAACCTATCAGCAATATACCTACTTGAAAGACTTGCCGCCGCCACTATTGCATCATCCGTAATCCTCACCCCATGGAAAAGTTCATATTTGTCTTTAAGGCCGCGCAAAATAGACACAGTGTCCTCTATGCTTGGCTCACTCACATTAACCGGTTGAAAACGACGAGTTAAAGCCGGGTCACGCTCAATGTATTTCTGGTACTCCTTAAGGGTTGTAGCCCCAATTACACGAAGCTCACCACGTGCAAGTGCTGGCTTTAGCATATTTGATGCATCCATTGCGCCTTCAGCAGCCCCAGCCCCAACCAACGTATGGATTTCATCTACAAAAAGTATTACCTTGCCTTCCGCACGCTCTACTTCTTTCATTATATTTTTAAGTCTCTCTTCAAATTCGCCACGATACTTTGTCCCAGCGATTAAAAGCCCTAAGTCCAAAAGTACTAGCTCTTTCCCTTTGAGTGACTCTGGCACATCACCGCTGGACATTCTGGTTGCTAAGCCTTCTGCAATTGCAGTTTTACCAACTCCTGCCTCACCAATAAGTATTGGATTGTTTTTTGTACGCCTTGAAAGAATTTGAATTACTCGCGTTATTTCATCGTCGCGTCCTATTACAGGATCCAACTTATTTTCAGATGCAAGCTTTGTGAGACTCCTTGCGTAGCGATTAAGGGCGCGCATTTGTTTTGGCTGTGACAAATCCATGTCATCACTTTCTTTCATCTCACTTAGGACCTCCAAAGCCGCCTGCCTGTCAATCCTAAAACGAGAAACTACTTCCCTCGCAGGCCCAGGACTATCAAGAATCGATATAAAAAGATGCTCCGTTGAAATAAAGTGATCATCAATGCTCTCTGAAACCTTTGTGGCATTTTCAAGAACCTGCGCAAGCTCTGGGGTTAGATAAAGCTGATATGAGGGCGATAACACTGAGGACGCCTCTGGTCCCTCAATTGCTTCTAGCAATGAGTCTGTAAAAAGAATCGTGTCTATATCCAGACGCTCTAGAATAGAAATAACCATGCTTTCTTCTTGGAGCACCAATGCTGTTAGCAAATGAAGCGGGTTAACGTGGTTTTGTCCACGCTCAATAGCCAGCTCGTGAGCTTTGCGAACCGCTTCTTTTGCTTTGGTTGTAAAGTTATTAAATGGAGTCATATTATAATTATATTATGCGAGATAAACTCTCCGCACCTGAATAAAGACATCGGTAAATTATTTTACTTCAACCTTTACTTCAGTCGCCGTTCTTATTTGAGACTGTATTACTTGAATTGGAGTAAACGCTCCAATCCCATCAGTCCGACTCTCAAAAGTACTAATACCAACGACTTCGCCGAATATGTTTATGAGCGGACTTCCTTTTAGTACTGTGGTCCCATCTACTGTAGTAGAAATAGAGCTAAGTACTGATACAGTCTTTGTTTCTATCTTTTCTCCGATGACATTGCTTTCGTCGTTTGTAATCTCAATCTCCTCTTCATTCAATCCACCAATTATTCCGGTTGAGACACTGGTACTTTTTGCACCAGAGAGTGCTATCACCGTCTGCCCAAGCTTAAGTGCATTGATGTCACTAAACCCTATTGGAAAAAGAGAAAGAGTTTCTTTAGAAACTATTTTTAGAAGTGCCGTGGCTTCGCTTACACTATTTTCAAGAATTACAGTTTCGACCTTAGTCCCATTTGGAAGCTCTACAATATACTCGCCTCCTTCTGTTACTAATGCACTATCTGTAGCCACTATTCCGTCATGAGATGCGATAACTCCTAAGCCGGAGAAAACAACTCCATCAATTGTAACGCGCGATATACGCACAAGTGCTTTGCTACTCTTTGTGATTGACTGCGGGATTAAATCTTCCTCTTTCACAACAGTAGTAACTTCCTTCGTTATAACACTTGCTTTTTGGCTCTCACCTGGGACCACTCTCTCAACGGTGCGCTCTACCACACGGTTTATGGTCTGAGTCACTGCTGGTGGCGCTTGGTCAAGAAGAGTAACCGTAACAATACCTGTAGCAATAGATGTCACGAAACTTATCAGAAGTGTGAGAAGTACGATTTGTGCTTTTGTTAGTCTTTCTATATCCATGCCTATATATACATCACATCATAGCAAACATCGTGGCTCAATTCCAAGGTAAAACACTGCTAATACTTAGAGTTAGAATATAACGAAAACTAGCCTCTGTCAAATTTTTGTATAAATTCAAGAATGACACCAACCGCGTAATCCACATCCTTTTTTGTGGTTTCATCTCCTAATGTAAAACGCACAGGATTTAAATTGGTTCCATCCTTTTCCCTAGCTAGCGCCGAGACAACGTATGAACTTCCACTATCGCGACTAAGACAAGCACTCTTGGTACTAGCAGAAATTCCGTTTTGATCTAGATAGACAACTAAAAACTCACCATCTACATTTTCAATACTAATATTTATATTATTCGCAACTCTGTGCTTTCTACTTCCATTAATTACCGCCTTTGGAATCTTCTTTTCAATTTCGTCCAGAAAATAGTCTCGCACGTCCGACACCCTGTCACTAAGTTCTTTATAGCCTGCTGTCGCATCCGCAAGTGCAACAGAAAGTCCCACAATAAGGGGCACATTTTCCGTACCTGGGCGCAGTCCGCCCTCTTGGCTTCCGCCATTTATTATTGCGGAAAGCCCTACACCATTTTTCTTGTATAAAAGTCCAACACCTTTTGGCCCATTTATCTTTTGTCCATCAATGGTTAGTAAATCAACTCCGAGGTAATGTGGCATACAGTTTAAAAACAACGGAGCTTGGCTAGCGTCTGTATGAAATAAAATGCTCGTACCATTTTCATTATTAAACCACTCAATGACCTGCGCAACCTTACTTATTGGCTCTATCGTACCTATCTCGCTATTTACATACATAATAGAAACCAAAATTGTATTCTTACGAAGAGCACTTTTAACGGCATTTACACTTACAAGCCCGTCGCTATCAACATCAAGATACGTCACCTCTGCCCCCTTTGCTTCATAGTTCTTAAACACATCCAAAACTGATGGGTGCTCTATCTTTGTAGTGATGGCGTGCACTTCTTTAAGTTTTCCACTTTCCTCTGCCAATCTAAACACTCCACCAATAGCGAGATTGTTTGACTCCGTGCCACTACCTAGAAATATTATTTCATCTGCCTTCACACTAAGAGCGCGGGCAACTTTGCTTCGTGCACTCTCTAATGCCTTTTTTGCCTCTACCCCCTCCTTATGAATCCCACCCGGATTTCCATACTTATCACTCCAAAACGGCTGCATTTCCAAAACCACCTTTGGGTCGGTCTTTGTTGCAGCCGCATTATCTAGGTATATCCTCCTTTTTTCAAACCAATTAAATTTCATCGTCTCAATACTGACATGCCTTGACCGTTTTACAAAACTATCGTCTATCCGTATAATGCACTGTATCGCCTATGGCTTCGTACCTCTCATATTTTAATACTGAAATTCTCCTTTATATCGCTCTTGGGGTGTTTTCACTTCTTATTATATGGTTCATACGAATTGAGTTTAAACTTCGCAAGTTTACAAAAGGTCGTGACGGAAAGAGTTTAGATGGCGCTGTACGTGAGCTGGCCAAAGAAAATGAAGGGCTAGAAAAGTTTAAAGACGAGATGGAAAAATACCTCGTAAATGTAGAAAAGCGCCTAAGAAGGAGTGTACAAGGGGTAGAGACTATTCGTTTTAACCCGTTCAAAGGAACTGGCGCTGGTGGAAACCAAAGCTTCTCAAGTGCATTTTTAAATGAAGACGGAAATGGAGTAGTTCTATCTACCATTTATGCTCGCGACAGAGTAAGCATGTATGCAAAAGCTGTTGAAAATTTTAAATCAATGTACGAGCTCACCGAGGAAGAAACTAAGGTTATTGAAGAAGCGAAGAAGCGTCTAGTGTAATAGTCATGAAACCATTATGGAAAATACAGTTAAAACAGAACGCCCGCCAGTTATCGTTATTATGGGGCACGTTGATCATGGAAAATCAGCGCTTCTTGACTATATTAGGAAATCAAATGTCGTAGCAGGAGAGGCTGGTGGTATAACCCAGCACATCTCGGCCTATGAGGTAAAACACAAAAACAAAGACGGGAAAGAAAG
>JADHUY010000009.1 GCA_016784305.1 Parcubacteria group bacterium | reverse complement strand
TTTAAACTTTGCCGCCCATTCAACCTTCCACGGCAATTTTGCATTTCCGTCATAAGGAGACACCTCTCCTTTATGCCCACACCCAACTGCACCTGAGCCATCTTGGTCGCACATGTACTTAACCATGTCGTTATCGTATGAGATAACGCGTGTATTTGCGATACTTCCACATCCCTCACAAAGGACCATAAGTGGATACCAATCATCTTCTTTTATACTTCCAGAAGTTTCTTTATATATTTTTCTTATGTCATCCCTCCTTTCAAGTGCAGTCCTAATTACGTCATTGTATTTCCCTGCCTTATAATCCGCACTTGAATAATAAAATTCGGGCGTAAAACCACTAGCCTCTATCACTCTTCCAAACTCACTTCCAAAATATTGTGCAAAGTTTCCATCCCCCTCCGGCGCGGGAATTGAATAAAGAGGCTTTCCTAAATATTTTTTGTATGACGCATCAAGATAACCTGGGACTGCGTCAAAGGCGTCAAAATCATTGAACTCATATAGAAACGTATTTTTTATTCCCCTATTTTTTAGTATGTCGGATATTATGCCGTGAATAGCAACCCCACGCATAGAGCCAATATGAATACGCCCAGATGGCGTTTTTTCATCGCGAATTATCAAACCTTCTTTTTCCTTTATAGACTTTAAAAGTTTGGCCTCTATGTCGTCTGCTATTTTATCTGCCCAAAACATCTCTATAATATTACCAAAAAAGTGACTCATTGGTATGAGTCGCTTTTTTGCTCGCTTGCTATTTAGATTTACTCAACCGAGATAATAGTGTACCTCTGTTTTCCGTTTGGTGTCTCAAATGTAAACTCTTCACCCTTCTTCTTTCCCATCATGGCTTCTCCAAGCGGTGAGAGGTGTGAAATTTTCCTTTCCTGCATATTTGCCTCTTCAGAACCCACTACCTGATATTTATATTTTTCACTTTCTCCGTCCTTTTTAATATTTACAATAGAACCCATACTCACAGTGTCACTCTTTTTATGTGACACAATTTTTGGATTCTTTAAAATGTACTCAAGTTGTTTTATCCTCTCTTCGCTCGCCGCCTGCATTTCTCTTGCCTCATGGTACTCTGCATTTTCAGAAAGGTCACCAAGTGAGCGGGCGTACTCTAAACTTTCAGCGATTTCTTTTCGCTTCGTAGTCTTTAAGTAACTAAGCTCACCTGCAAGCTCTTCAAACTTTTCTTTAGTTAAGTAGTTTTCTTCTTCTACCATAGTGATTAGCAACCTATTCTAGTTCCAGTTGAGAAAAAGTCAACACTATAAATACTCCACACCATGAATTGCAAACCAATCAAGCAAGTCCCTCATTACGGCTGGCGCTCCAATGGTATTTCCCGTAGGGCCTCTCTCCATTATAACTGCAAAAGAATACCTTGGATTATCATACGGGAAGAAACCTGTTACCAATGAATTTACAAACTCCTTCTTAACACCAACTTCAGCAGTGCCTGTCTTTGCTGCTACCGCAACAGCGCTACTATTTAGAGCGCGCGCAGTCCCTTCAAGCACACCGCGACGCATTCCCTCTCTGATAACTTGCAGATGAACATTACTTACGTCAATAACTTTTCCTTCGCTTTTTTTGTCTTTTATTAATGTCGGTGTAAGAAGTACACCGTTATTTGCTATAGCTCCAATTGCTCGCGCCATCTGGAGCGCTGTTACTTGAAAGCCGTACTGCCCAATAGAAGTGTTGTATGTGTCCCCTACACGCCAGTCATCTCCATTGAAAGTCTCTGCCTTCCATTTTGGAGTGGGTATCAAGCCACTTGCTTCATCAGAAAGCGAAATGCCAGTAGGATCACCTAGCCCAAAGAGTCTTGCGTATTTTTCAATTCCAGTAATCCCTATGCCGGGCTGGTCCTCAAAACCGCCTCCAATTTCAAAAAAGTATACGTTAGAAGATACAGCTATCGCTTGGCGCATATCTACCCAGCCATGAGCCTTCCAATCTTTAAACACAGAAAACGTGTCCTCAATATAAGGATGTGGAACTCTAAGCGAGCCAGTACTTAGTATCTTCTTTGTTGGGGTAATGACGCCCTCTGTGAGGGCTCCTACGGCTACTATGGGCTTCACTATGGACCCTGGCGTATATAGACCGGATGCCGCTCTATTTAGAAATGGTTTACGACTGTTTGAAATAAAGTTCGCTATGGCCACATCGTCATTTCCGTCTGAGAGAACCTGCGAGTCATATTCTGGATAACTCGAAAGAGCAAGTATTTCCCCGGTCACGACATCCATAACAACGCCAGCACCACCAACAAAACCAGATTCATTCGCCCTAGCCCTAAGAAGCGAATAAAGAGCATCCGAGAGTTCGCTATCAATTGAAAGCACTATGTTGTCTCCGTCTATCGCAGGGCGTATTGTGCTTTCAGACTTAACCTCGCTAAGTGCATCAACCTCTACAATTTTTAATCCATTTTTTCCCAAAACCACATCATTAAAACTAAGCTCCACTCCATCTTTGCCGACAAAATAATCTCTATAATAAAAACCTGATGAATCACGAAGCGGGTACCCGACGTACCCAAGCACATGTGCAACTCCAAGCGTGTCGGCGTATCTCCTGCGAGCAAAGTCTTCTTTATTCTCTTCGGAGTTCCACGCAAGCTCAATTCCATTTCTGTCATATATAACACCGCGTTCAGCAAAGACAACCGAGTGCGTAAGACGATTGTTTTCACTTCTTTCTTTAAAGTCGCTCCCCTGTACTACTTGAAGAGTCCAAGTACGAGCTACAAATGTCAGCATAACAACGGTCATTAGCGCACCAAATACAAAAAGAGAACTCTTAGATATAGGGTGCTCTAGCCTTCCTTCAAACTGGTCCGTGTCAAAAGAGGGAAGGTTGCTAGAATCTAGAAAGATTTCATCGGGCTCTATTTCGTGCCCCCCCACACCCTTAAAAAGCTTGCGTAGGAATTTTCTTAACCTATTTCGTGCCATGAGGACTAGTGTAACACTCTAGCGGTTGTCATAGAAAATGAGTGCCCCTCGCAGATAATGCGCCGCCAAGAAAAGGAGTACTGCGCCAACTGTAAAGGATATTAAAACATCCGAGATGGACTGAAAGTTTCCATATAAAAGATCAAGCAAAAGTGCGCCAAAAAGAACTTCGTACGCCTGTTTACTCATAAGGAGAAAAATAGCTATGGCAGTACTTACCCACCAGGGCAACAACAAAATACTTAAGAAAAGTGAAACTGAAAGTAATACACGCAACATGTTAGTTTTCAACTATTACTTCAACATAGCGAAGTGAAAAAATATTTATAGGGCTGTTTATTAAAACTGTTTGAAAAGCATCTGCCGGACTAGACTTTATACTACCGACCACTCCCACTATCTTTGATGATAATTGTGGAAGCCTAATAACATCTCCAACATTTATTTGAATTGAGCGAGGCAATTCAACTTTGAAATTACCTCCTCCGCTTCCAACTAGAGTAAGAGGGCTATCGTCAGCAAATATTGCTTCTGTTTCTCGTCCTGGGTTTGAAAATAGTGACACAAGAGCGCTGTTACTATTTAGTGTCTCAATGGTACCAATTGGAATATCAGGATGAGCTACCACAATGCCACCCAAAGAGACGGGCTGGCTTTCTCCTATATCTATTAAAAGAGTGTCATACCCGTTTCTATTTGGCGGTACCAAGACAGTACCTAAAAGTCTAGTATCAGAAGTCACCCTCCCTAAAAATAGTTTCAACTTTTCATTTTCACTTTCAAGTAGAGGATACCTCAAGAGGGCAATCTTACTTTCTGCTAATTCGCTCTCTAGACTTACCACCCTATCAAGCAACTTAGTCTTTGAAAAGAAATACGAGCCAACAGGGGAAGATACTGCCTTGGCTTCTATTTTCCATATAGGTGACACTATTGTTCTTAATACTTTTGAGACGGATTGGCTGGTAAGCGTATTTAATATCAAAATGCTAAAAGCTAAAATTAGTAGGCCCCAAAAGACACGCGAGATGCTCTTTTCTCGTCCACTAGAACGTCGGTGAAAGTTCATCTTCTTTTGCGATTAACGACTCCTCAAATTTTGATACGTCTTCAAGTACAATTCCCGCACCTCTTACCACTGTGGTGAAAGGATCGTTCGCAACGTACACTGGTATCTTTAGTACTTGTGAGAAAAGTTCTGGTAGACCCTTTATAAGAGCACCACCACCGGCGAGATATACGCCTCTTTGCATTACATCAGAGAGAACCTCAGGGGGTGTTGTCTCAAGGACTTCACGCACAGAATCAACGAGAGTATCAATAGAGTGTGATATTGCTTCCCTTATATCAGAGTCCGTTATTACAACCTCACGAGGAAGTCCTGTTACAAGGTCGCGCCCGCGAACAGTAGCCTCAATTGGAGTATCGCTCTCTATCATAGAACCTGCCCTTATCTTTAAATCCTCAGCAGTTTTTGCTCCGACTAATATTTTAAACTCTCCGCGAATATAGCTTATGATATCTTCGTTTAATTTGTCGCCTGCAATACGGAGGTTTTTTGAACGAACTATCCCGCCAAGCGAAATCACAGCAATGTCTGACGTCCCTCCACCAATATCTATGACCATACTTCCGACCGGCTCATTCACTGGGAGCTTCATGCCAATAGCTGCTGCCATCGGTTCCTCTATAATATGAACCTCTCTTGCTCCGGCATTTCTTGCAGCGTCACGCACTGCACGAATTTCAACATTTGTAATCCCAGAGGGCACACCGACCACTACACGGGGTCCCAAAAAAGAGCGCCTTCCCTCTTGAGCGCGTCCTATTAAATAAGCGAGCATTTCCTCTGTAACTTCAAAGTCAGAAATCACACCGTCAATAAGGGGCTGTACTGCCTTTATGTGAGTTGGAGTTCGCCCAAGCATTTCCTTTGCCTGCTTTCCAACTGCCACCACTCGCCCAGTCTTTTCGTTTATGGCGACTATAGACGGCTCGTTTACTACAATCCCTCGACCGCGTAAGTAAACTAGAGTATTAGCAGTACCTAAATCAATCCCAATTTCATTTGAAAAAAGGGCGTAAAATTTATCTAAATATTTTTTAAATATGTCACGTATCATGTTTGCGAAAGAAGCGTGCTCTCATCGACCATATCTGTGGCACCACTCTTTCGCTCCACGCGCTCAAACTTACCTTCGGCAAGCGTCTTTTTACTTACTACAACCCTAATTGGAATACCAATTAAGTCACTGTCTGCGAATTTCTGTCCGACACTAGTGCTACGGTCATCATATAAAACTTCCACGCCGTTTTTAGAAAGTGTGCTGTAAAGCTCGTCAGCGCTCTTTTTTACTTCCTCATCACCATTTGAAATTTCAACTAGATGAATATCAAACGGTGCAACAGAAGATGGCCAGACTATACCTTTCTCGTCAGACAATTTCTCGGCGATAACTCCCATTAGACGCGTAACACCTATGCCGTACGACCCTAGCCACACAGGCACCTTGTTACCCTCCTTGTCGTTGTAAAAAAGATTCAACTCCTTACATTTCTGTGTTCCGAAATTAAATATATTTCCAACCTCTGTAGTTTTTACCTCCCTTAAGTCGTCACGCGTTACATTAAAATTACTTAGCGTATCCTCATTTAGTACCTCGTCATTTATAGCAATATTTTTCTCTTTATTGATGTAGATTGTATCTTCTCCATTATCAATAACGGTTTGAAATTCGTGGCTAAATTCTGTAAACGCACCACCTGGTGCAAATGTGAGAAATGTGTCTTCACCAAGCCCTATACGGCTAAATACTTTGTTATAGGCCTCAATCATTCCGTTGTAATACTCATCATGCTCCTTTTGGTCACGGGAAAAAGAATACATATCCTTCATAATGAATTCTCTTCCCCGCATTACGCCACTTTTAGCTCTCAATTCATTGCGTAGTTTGTTTTGAAATTGGTACACAAAAATTGGCAGGTCCCGAAAACTTGCAATATGATCTTTCATCATATATGTAATTGGCTCTTCATGTGACCAGCCAAAACCAACCTCTCCACCTGAATTTAGAGCTGACTTAAACCATACGTCCACTGTTTCATCTCCCCAACGGTTTGTAACTTCCCATAACTCTTTTCTCTGCAGTGTGGACATAAGTATTTCCTGCCCATTTGATGAGTTCATCTCTTCGCGAATAACTGACTTGAGTTTTTCAATTACTCTAAGCCCAAGAGGAAGGAACGAGTAAACTCCCGCCATCTCTTTATGAATAAAACCGGCGCGTATTAAAAGCTCGGCGTTTTTAGAAACCTCGTCTTTGGGAGCTTCCTTTCTAGTCTTCGTAAATAGTTTTGATTGACGCATGTTAGAAGAATACTACAGAATTGAGACTTTTTGGTCAAAATTAGAAATTGTTGACAAAATCCGCTTGTGATGCTTTTATCTAGGTGTCAGTCGCGCCCATCCATTGCCCAACGCCCTCCTACGACCATGAAGGGAGTGGATGCGCGACCAGCACCTTAAAGCCGTAGTATAAAAGCTACGGCTTTTATTATTTTGACTTTTTATATTTGAAGGCGTATAAAAAACTAAGAAGGGAGATGAGACATGAGCAAGACTTGTGAGAAAATTTTTGGATTTCCATGGTGGCTTGTACTACTATTGTTTGCCCCAGAATATCTGCCCGAAGAACTCGCGGACAGGAGTTGCCCTATCTCAGCGTTGTCAAAGCATTTTGAAATGACCGAGTTTGACGTTGTTGCGAAAATTTACACTGACTGTGGAACAAACAATCACGAGAAAATTACATGGGCAGCTTACCTGGTACGTAATTAACAGCACGGCAGATCCAAACGTCCTGCGTTATGCGAGAAAGGTTTTAGAAGATTACGCCGTCAAATGGGTATAAATTTGACGGCGTTGTTGCTTTTTACCTTTTAACTTTGCTGTATCTAAAATTACCAAGTCTCACATTCATAACCATACCAATATACTGGACTAGTCCAGTATATTGGTATGGTTTGCTTAAAAGCCTTCAAACACTAGGAGACATTGCTAGATATAAAAATAAATCTACTTAATTATCCTAATTACATCGCCATAAGTGACTACGAGCATCAAAAGTAGCAATAGCGCAAAGCCAACCCCGTTTGTTATTTGAGAGACGCGAGGGTTTATGGGAGAGCCTTTAATAGCTTCCACTATCAAAAACAAAAGTCGCCCGCCGTCAAGCGCTGGAAATGGAAGAAGATTTATAACTGCGAGATTTAGTGAAATAAATGCAGTGAAATTAAGAAGCACAATTAGGCCAAGTGCTGACGCGTCCCCCACTAAAGATACAATGCCTACCGGTCCAGCCACTTGTGAGAGGTCTGCATTAAGAAGTAGTGCACTTCCAAGGAAACTCAAAATACCAACAGTTATTTCAAAAAGAGACTTAGCTGTTAATTTGATACCCTCCCATAAGGCTATATGTATCGGGTACTTCAGCAAACCTACATCCGCCATAGAAACACCTATTGCAGGTAAGTCCACGCCTTCAAAAAGACCAAGCGCGGTAGAGATGTCTACAGAACCAAGTTCGCCATCCCTTTCATAATCAATTTTCATTTCGCTACCACCATGACTAACTATAAAAGTGGCTACACTTTCAACGTTTACTTCACTTACTTCAGAAGTATCGGTGCTTAGTCCGACAATGATGTCCTCCCCTTGAAGCCCAGCAATTCCAGCAGGTGACTCTGGCAAAACACCTATTATCTCAAGGCGCTCATCACTTATAAAAGCACTATTTGCCTGTGTTACTGCCGTTGTCGTACCCATAACAAATGTGGCAGAAAAAATAAACCATGCAAAAAGAATATTGAAAGAAACGCCACCAACAAGTACTGCCGCTTGAGCCCATTTACTTTTATTAAACATTGCTCGCGGTAAGTCCAGATCGCTAGAATCTACTGATGCTCTGTCTTCCCCAAATATCTTTACAAACCCACCAAACGGAAGGGCATTTAGTGAATACAAAGTCTCGCCGTATTTCTTGCCAAAAAGTCTTGGAGGAAAGCCAATACCAAATTCATCCACTCTTATGCCAGAGCGTTTTGCGATTATGAAGTGCCCAAATTCGTGTACCAAAATAAGTACAACGAGTACTAAAAGAAATATTATTATTGACATATTAACTGCTTATTTCTTTCTCCTTTTTATCATAAATGCCGTCTAAGTTTTTGTTGGCTTCGTTAATTATCTTTTGCATGTCATCTTTTGCAGTAAACTTTTCATCCTCACCCATCTCGCCCTCCTTTTCTTTTTTCTGGATTTCGTTCCATGTATCTTCCCTTGCGGTACGAAGCGACACTTTTGCATGTTCTAACTTATCTTTTGCAAGTTTTATCAAAGTAAGCCTCCTTTCTGATGTAACCTCTGGAAATGAAACACGCACACCAGAATCGTCAGACGAAACCCCAACACCTAGATTTGCATCCGTAATGGCTTTTCCAATTGCTGAAATCTGTGTCGTGTCCCAGGGAGTCACCCTTAAACTTCTGGCATCCTCTACAGATACACTTGCCACCTGATTTATCGGTACTTTTGCGCCATATGATTCAATTTGAATATTATCAAGAAGAGCAGGAGTTGCCCTGCCAGTCCTAATGCTTAAATATTCTTTGGAAAGCCATTCAGATACTTCTTTTGTCTTTGTATTTAATTCTGAAAAATTGTATGCCATGTGGGTATTGTAACATAAAAATATACGAGTTTAAGCCATATTTTGCGACCCAACCGGTTGGGTCGCAAAATATGGCAAATGAGGGACGTCGGACGTCCATCATTTGACGGATTATTCTAAATTAAGACGTGAATTCGTCATTTTCATATTCTTTCGTAGTAAACTCCGCGTCCCTCACCTCTCTCTACTATCTTCCCTTCTTCTTGCAGTTCATCAAAATATCTAGTTGCAGTGGAATGTGCTACATCAAAAAGCGCCTGTACTTCATCGTTTGTAATCTTTCCACGCTCTTTGATCTCCGTCATTATCATTTTCTTTCTGTTTCGCTTACGTCCACTTTGTTCAGAATTTACAAACGCAATCGCTTTTTCGCGTGCCTCATGATTGCCAAGTACATATCCTAGCAATATCGCCACAAATCCAATTGTTACAAGTATAAAAATTTCCATTCCACTAGAGGCAGGTCGCGATTGTCGCGTCCTTAGTTATTGTACTTATAAAGCTGTAAATTTCTATTTCTTTCATACGTTTTATGTTTAGTATATGTGCCCGAGCCTTCTGCCGAAATTCATCCTAATAGTAATAACCATTTTCCAGTATTAGATTTAGTGATTAATATTTCAATCATACTATAGTGTAAAACATTATCTATCTTTAGTATGTGCGTTCTTAATTACCAAGGTTACAAATACTAAAATTCATCTCTATTCCTTCGCACTTTTCTAAAGAGCCATCCTAGTCCTCTCCACACCACGAAGTAAAGTGCCACCATAAACGCAGCATAAAATGCATATGCATTATTCAAAGTATAGCTTGCGGCAGTAAGTGCTACCAAGCGCATAGCTCCAAATGGAGTGCTATCTGCCTCTTCGCCGTCTGGAAGCTCTACACCAGATTGCTCCTCCTCCAGCTTCTCCTTTAGCCTCTCTTTTGCAGCATCAACCTTAGCCCCCTGCTCTAATCTAGTTTTCTCAAGCGTATCTACTACTTTCTCCGTAGTGCTTTTTGCGATTGGAATAAATTCGTCTGCAACATCGGTTGCAATCTCCGCTGCCCTCTCCACCGCATCTTCTACTGTTGCCAAGGCAGCTTCTTTGTCTTCCTTAATTAGCGTATTTGGAACAAGGGGGCTGTCGTCATTGATATCTAGTACCCCATCACCATCATCATCTGTGTCTATTTTATTTCCAATACCATCGCCATCAGTGTCAGTATCTACCTCTCTTGCTTCAGCACTTGCCACTTCTCCGGTGTAAATAATAGACTGTGGCGGCCCTCCAGGCTCCGTTGCAACTACGTTTATAAATTCAGCAAACACCTTATGTGTACCATTTGTGGGCGTCCAATCTGTCCAAATAACCTGAAACCCACCTTGTCTCTCAAGGGTGACATCACCACGCCCAATCTCTACTCCATTGCTTAAAAACTTTACGACTCCATCCACATCAGCCTCGGTACTATTTGCAAGGGCTGTGTAAACCCTTATAGATTTACCTGCAAAAAATGGTTCCTTCTCAAACCAAACACTAGACTGCAAAAAGCCAACGTACTCCACGTTTATTGCATGCACCGTTGTAGTAAGTGCAAAAAACAAAACAATAACTGAAAATGTAAGTTTACGCATGTTTTGGCAAAGAAAGTGCAATATTTTCAAGTAGCATTTTAAGTGAAGGTGCACGATCTGACATATATGAGCGAGCATCGCGAATACTTTCAAATACACGTACGTCTTTTATATCCCCTCGCTTAAATAATAAGTATAGCTCTCTCTCAAGGGAATTAAGAAAAATTATAGCGCTAGATTTGTCTTTATCCTCAATCATTTTTTGAATAAGTCGTATTCGCTCTGGCTTTGTGGCCTTAAGAAATCCTTTAATATCTACATCCGACAGATTCTCGGCAGTAGATGTTTCAACAATACAAAGACGAGAGCGGAGAGTTGGCAGTAGTCTGTCCCCAAAAGGGGTCATTAGGAAAAAGTGCGCTCCTGCTGAAGGCTCTTCAAGCACTTTTAAAAGTGCATTCTCTGCCTCTCTAGTTATGAAGTTAAACGATATTAAAAACACTTTTCTACCTCCATCAGATGCCACGCGCGACTCTGACTCTTTAAGTGCTCTTGCAAAGTCTATTGTGAAAGCATCTTCCGAAAAGACAGTCACGTTTGGATTGCCGCGAATAGGCATCAAAAGCGTACCCTCTATAAACTTAACAACGCTATCGTTTATTTCTCTACTTCGCGGAAAAAGATACGCATGATGAAGTGCGCCGGCTTTATAATCCAAATGCAGAATATCCATCCCAATATAATAACAGACTAGCGCTTGGCTATAATGGAGCGCTTATAAGTATCAAGGTGATTAAGCGCAATACCTGTTCCTTTTGCCACACAATACGCCGCATCTTTTGCCAGATATGCCTTTACTCCAGTTCGCCTAAATACTAGCTCTGGAAGATTTCTAAGTTGTGAAGAGCCTCCCGTCATAGTAATGCCATGGTCAATTATGTCAGCTGAAAGCTCTGGCGGAGTCTCCTGAAGGACATCACGAATTGCTTTTATCATCTCACGAAGCTCTCGACTAATAGCTTTTACAATTTCATTTGTGTGAACATCAGTTGAACGAGGAAGTCCTGTAAGATAGTCACGCCCTTTTATTACCATCACGTATTCATCTTCAAGTGGCACAGCAGAACCTATTTTTATTTTTATATCTTCCGCAGTCTTATCTCCAATGGCAAGGTTAAATGTTTTTTTAATGTAGTCAGCAATTGCTTGGTCTATTCTGTTTCCTGCACATTTAACTGAAGTAGAAGAAACGATGCCACCTAATGAAATCACAGCAACATCAATAGTGCCCCCACCAATATCAACCACCATATGTCCACGTGCTTCGTGAATTGGTATTCCAGCCCCAATAGCGGCTAGTATAGGCTCCTTTACAACATAGGCATTTTTAGCCCCAGCCTTAGTGGCAGCTTCTATCACAGCTCGCCTTTCGGTTGAAGTTACCCCTGCTGGAACAGAAATCATAACCTCTGGCTTAAACATATTCCATTTGCCAAGAGCCTTTTTCATATAGTATCGAAGCATTGCTTCAGTTACACGATAATCCGCTATTACGCCGTCTCTCATTGGCCGGTACGCCACAATGCTATCCGGAGTCCTCCCTATCATTTCTTTTGCAGAGTTCCCTATTGCAAGAATCTTATTGTCCAATTCTGAAACTGCCACAACTGATGGCTCATTTAAAACAACTCCTTTGCCAGGAACAAAAACAAGCGTCGTGGTCGTGCCGAGGTCAATTCCTAGTTTTGGGTAAAGTATTATCATATCTAATCGTGCTACTTTTTGCGCTTTATTGAAACACCAATCTCACTTAGTCTCTCCTCAATTCTCTCGTACCCACGGTCTATGTGGTGCACGTTATTTATTAATGAGGTGTCATCAGCCACAATCCCAGCCCAAATGTATGCAAGTCCAGCCCGCAAATCCGGCCCTTCTAGCTCGTGACCATTTAATGGTGTCACTCCTTTTATGCGAGCCTGATGTGCATTCCATATGGTAATGTCGGCGCCCATTTTTATTAAGTCAGCAGTGTAATTTAAGCGCCCTTCAAATATAGTTTCGAAAATTGTACTCTCGCCACTTGCTTGCGTAAGAAGGACCGCCATCGGCGCCTGAAGGTCTGTCGGAAAGCCGGGATACTCGTGAGTTTTTACAGAAATAGCTTTAATGTTTTTGCTTTCGGTTACCCGTACAAAATCCTGCCCTACTTGAAAGTTAACCCCAGCTGACGCTAAATGCGCCAACAAGCTCTCAAGATGTGCTGGATTACAATCGGCAACTGTTAAGTCCTTGCCAGCCAAGGCACCGAGAATAATAAAGCTTCCAGCCTCAATCCTATCTGGTATAGAGGTGTGCTCATAGCCATGCGCAGATAGAAACTCCCCCCCAACGATAGTGATAGTGCTTGTTCCAGCGCCAGTAATCTGCGCACCACAGCGATTTAGTAAATCTGCTAAATCCACAACCTCTGGCTCTGTAGCAGCGTTTTTAAGAGTGGTTGTGCCAACCGCAAGCGTCGCCGCCATCATTAGTGTTTCGGTTGCGGTATGGCTTTGGATTTTAAAGAAAATCTCTGCCCCTTTTAAGTGTCCTCCTTTTGCTACTATCTTAAATTCATTTTCAGTTTCTACTACTGTGGCGCCCATTTTTTCAAATGCATCTATGAAAAGATCAACCGGTCTTGCACCTATCACACACCCGCCGGGATGTGGAAATGTAACTTCGCCAAGGCGTGCCAAGACGGGTCCGGTTAAAACTATTGAGCCGCGAAACCTTTTTGCGACGTCGCGAGCAAGAACTGGGTTTTTAACACCAGCGCCATTTAAACTCCACTTTCTTTTTTCATTTACAACTTCAACACCAATGTCTTTCAGAAGCTCCGACATTCGCAAAACATCCTCAAGCTCTGGAATATCACGAAGGATGACTTCATCCTCAAAGAGCACACTCGCAGACATTGCTTTCATTACAGCGTTTTTGGCCTTAGAGACCTTAATCGTGCCAGAAAGCGACTTCTGCCCAGCTAGCCCAACCACCTCAAAAGAGTCTTTATTCATGGGGCTATTTTACGTGCTACCACAGTTTACGCAAATTGGTATGCTATCTCTATGTATGTGAGTAATGTTATCCCTATAAGTAGAGGCATCACTAAGGAAAGTCTTTCATATTTCTCCAAAGAGGACTTGCCTGTTGGATCTGTAGTCTCAATACCTATTCGCGGAAAATCTACCCCGGGTTTAGTCCACTCAACTGTAAGCGTAAGAGATTATAAAAGTGAACTTCGCGAACTTCCATACGCGCTTAAAAAACTAGACCGAGTAAAAGCAAGTCTTGTTTTTTTGCCTGAGTTTATGGAAGCAGCAACTCGCGCGTCAGATTTTTACGCTTCTTCAACTGGAGCAGTCTTAAGTTCAATGGTGCCAAAAGCAGTTTTAGACGACCCAAGAAAAGTAAAAGTATCTTATACAGAAAAGACTAACAAAAAAGAGGCAAGCGCTACGACTGTAGACTCTGTAAAACCACGCGTAGAGAAGGTTGTACTTCAAGCAGATCGCGAGGAGCGCTTTTCTACGTACCGAGGCCTTGTGCGCGAAGCCTTTGCCAGAGGACAATCAGTTTACATTTGTATGCCAACCATATATGAGGTAGAGCAATTCGCTCTTACGTCTGAACGTGGAATAAATAAATATACTTTTGTTCTTCACAGCGCTCTTTCTAAAGCAGAACTACTTAAACGTTGGAGTAATGCATCGTCTGAAGAGCACCCAGTACTCATTATTGCCACAGGAAACTTCCTTGGCATACCACGAAAGGACCTTAAAAATATAATAATTGACCATGAAAGTTCTGGTGCATACAGAACGCAAGTAAGGCCATTTGTAAATATACGCATATTTGCAGAGCTACTTTCTAGAGAGCTCGGTGCACGCTTAATACTAGGTGACACCTTCCTCAGGATTGAAACTCTATATGCACACGAAGAAGAAGAGGCCGCGGAGCTTGAGCCACTTCGCTTTAGACCAATGTCGCAGGCCGAGCAGGTTGTCATTGATATGCGCAAAAATAAACCAAGCACCAAGGGAATATATAACGCAGTAAGCGATGAGTTAAGTGAGTTAATACATAAAACGCGTGAAAATTCAGAGCATTTGTTTATATTTAGTGCGCGCCGTGGACTTGCTCCCACAACTGTGTGTTGCGACTGTGGTGGACTTGTACGGAGCACAAAGTCTGATGCACCAATGGTGCTGCACAAAACTAGTCGAGGGAACATCTTTGTGTGCCATCAAAATGGCGAGATACGAAGTGCAGCTGAACGCTGTGTTCACTGTGGTGGCTGGAAACTAACAGCGCTCGGAGCGGGAATACAGCTCATTGAAGAGCAAGTAAAAAATATAGCCCCAAACTCAAAAGTATTTAGGGTAGACAAAGACACGACCAACACTCCCAAAAAAGTAAAAGAAAAGATGGATGAATTTTATGCAACACCTGGCTCTGTCCTAATAGGAACTGAAATGGCGCTTCCATACCTTGCCATGCCAATTGAAAATACAGCAATAGCTGCAATTGATTCGGTCTTAGCAATTCCTGACTATAGGATTGAAGCAAAGGTATTTGCTCTACTGCTTTCCATTCGTGCACTCACTCAAAAGAAACTACTAGTGCAGACGAGAAACAAAGACCAGCGTGTAATAAAGTACGCCATTGCTGGAAACCTTCTTGATTTCTACCGCGAGGAAATAGATGTGCGTCGCGCCCTTAATTACCCTCCTTTTGCGTATTTTATATCTATTACTATTTTAGGTAAGAAACCAAAGATTGAAGAGGATATAAAATTAGTTGAAGAGAGCTTAAAAGAATACGATGTAAGCGTATTTTCGGCCTTCACATCAGAGAGTGCTGGTTCGCAAAGCGCACACGCCCTTATTAGGGTTTCGGCAGATACGTGGCCTGATCAGAAGCTGGTCAAAAAGCTAAGGTCACTCCCGCCACATATGACGGTACAAATTGACCCTCCAAAGCTAATTTAATGGATAACGATTGATTGAATTTCTCAAAATGATAGGATTTAAACAAGTTATGGTACGAGAGATTTTACAAAAAGAGCATAAGGTACTACACGAGAAGGCCAAGGAGATACCAGTCTCCTCTATTCGAGGTGATGATGTTCAAAGCCTTATATCGGACATGTTTGAGACACTTCTTGATACAGAAAAGGGTGTCGCTCTTGCCGCTCCGCAAATAGGAGAGCCTGTAAGGATGTTCGTGGTATCCCCTAATATATTTGGAGAGGACGAGAAAGCAGACCTTGTTTTTATAAATCCAGAGCTAGTTAACGCCTCCAAAGAAAGTGAGCTTATTGATGAAGGCTGTCTTTCGGTAAATGGAAAGTATGGGTTAGTACATCGCGCTTCTAAAGTGATGGTGACTGCATATGACAAGGAGGGAAACAAGTTTAGTCGTGGTGCCAGTGGACTTTTGGCACAAATATTTCAGCACGAAATAGGACATTTAAATGGAGAGCTGTATGTTGATATCGCCACTGAAGTGCATGACGTACCAACTCAAAAGGAAGAATAATTACAATAAATATCATATGGAAAATCCCAGCTTCGCCTTTTTTGGCACGCCCAAAGCTTCAACAATTGTACTTAAAGTACTTAAGGAAAAAGGTTTTACTCCAGCGCTCATTGTAACCGCGCCTGACAGAGCGCGTGGAAGAAAAATGATTGTTACACCACCACCCGTTGGGATGTGGGCAAAGGAGAATAAGGTTGAAATGATACAACCAGAGAAAATAACTGACGAGGTTATAAAAGATATAAAAGAAAAAGCACCAAAAGGTGGTTGGGACTTCTTTGTAGTATTTTCATATGGATATATTCTGCCAAAAGAGCTATTAGATATTCCCAAACATGGCGTGCTTAATGTGCACCCATCGCTTCTTCCAAAATTACGCGGCGCCTCGCCTATTCGCGGTGCCATTTTAAATTATGAAAAAGAAACAGGTGTATCTATTATTCTTCTTGATGAGAAAATGGATCATGGACCTATTTTGGCACAGAAGAAAATTGAGCTAGATAAGTGGCCAATGGGAGCGATAGAGCTTGAAGAGAAACTATCACTTTTTGGGGGAGAATTGCTGTTTAAAACAATTGAAGATTTATTCTCTGGCAACGTAACTCCTAAAGAGCAAAACCATAATAAAGCGACATTTTCAAAAAAGATTAAAAAGGAGGATGGTCTACTAGACTTATCTGCTAGCGCCAGAGAAAACTTTCTTAAAATAAAAGCGTATGAGGGTTGGCCTGGGACTTATTTCTTCACAGACAAAGGAGTGCGCGTAAAAGTAACTGATGCAGTGCTTGAAAATGGTGAGCTTAAAATCACTCGCGTCGTCCCAGAGGGACGACGCGAGATGAGCTATGAAGAATTCTTAAAAACTAAAACTAACGCCTGCGAAACCTAAACATCTCCTTCATTTTAGCCCCTGTGCGCTTTAGCATTGAGAAACGCTTTTTCTTATGACGCCTTAAATTTTTTGCACTTTCATCTTGAACTTTGTCTATTACCTCACGAATTGCTTCACCCTTAGACTCTGCACGAATCATCTTCCCATCTATAAGCACGTTTATCTCCGCCCGATACACGTCCCCACTCTTGTGCCTGTGCATATGCTCCAGTTCAACATCTACTTTTATACTCTCGTCGTCTTTATTAACGTATTTCTCCAACGCTGAAAGCTTTTCATCCAAATATAGTGCCGTGTCAGCGTCTAGCTCAAGATGTGTCGTCTTTATATTTATGTGCATATTAATCCTTTATGCTAATAATTTTTTGACGCCCTCGGTGGCCGACAATAATGGAAACATCCGATTGCTCTATTTTAAAATGATTGGCCACAAGTTCACGCACGCGTCTGTTGGCCATATTTCTCTCAGCTGGTTCACGAACCGAAATTTTTAATCTATTTTCACCTTCATCTATTATCTCCTCGCGCTTAGCTTTCGGGTCGACTGTAACACGCACGAACATATTTTATTTCTTATAATGCTCATCTAAGTAGTCACTAATATCAGCAGATTCATACATCTCTACATTTCTATCTTCATCAACTAAATACGGAACCATTCTTTTGCCTCCTCTCTCAATTAGTTCGGCAGCGACGGAGTCATCAGCAATATTTAACTGCTCCACCTCAATTCCAAGCTCATTCACTTTGGCAAGAACCTTTTCACAATATGGACAGCCTGTTTTTACATATATCTTCAACATAATTCTTTTATTAACTATTAATTTTCTTATAAAGTCCTATTAATTCAGTCTTCTGTAGCATGTGACCTTTCATTGCTCTTTTGACCACCTCTTTTCCAGCGCCATCTCTTATATCAAGTTCTGTATCAAGAGAATAAAGTTGAAAGATGTATCTATGCTCTCTATCCGGCGGACACGGCCCATGGTATTTTACATTTCCAGATGTTCCTTCCCCATGCATTCCCTCTGGCTCCTCACCTTCTTTAATCTCACTTATAGTAATCGGCATATTAAACACTATCCAATGATCCCACATACCATCTTCGCGAATGTATTTTGGTACATCAGGGTCGTCCATTATTAGAACAAGGGATTTGGCGTCAGGGTCAACACCTGAAATAGAAAGTGGCGGGTTTATATCTTCCCCATCACAGGTGTACTTGCTGGGCATGCTTCCATTATGTGTAAATGCAGAACTTGTAAGTTTTAACTCTTCCATGTTTATGTCTATATTATAATCTTCATCTTCTTTAGGTCCAGGTATAAGAAACAATACAAAAGTCATTACTACTATCAAAACAAAGCCACCAATCAAGACCTTCATACTTTCATTATATCAAAAATAGGAGTCGCCTGTGGCGACTCCTATTACGCAACCAAACGCAAGACTCACTTTGTGTCAGCAAACCCCTCTCTTGCTGTCTTGCGACGAAATGCCTCAGCTTTTGCCTGGGCGCGTGGCATTCCACTGTATGAGCAACATGCGATTACATGCTTTGCTCCGCCAGCTCCAAGACCATCTTTGTGACAATTGCAATCACACGGACCGTCATCACTGCCAAGGTTTAGATGTTGTACACATCCTCCGCTCATTACCATAGAACTCTCCTCTTTTCTGTTCACACTCATTATATATCAAATATTCTTGAAAATTGGTTTGTTTTAAGTACAATACATGGAGCTTCAATATCTATTGGAGCTAAAACATTCCGGCAGGTATAGCACAGACTCAGTTGGTGCCAACTTGCTAGAAACATATTCCGGTGTACCTGCCTGCCGGCAGGCAGGGCTCAGTTGATAGAGATGTTAAAGTATGCATATGTTTTATGTATATATTCTTCTAAGTAAGAAAGATTCTTACATCTATACTGGGCTTACAAATAACGTAGAGAGGAGGCTTAAAGAGCACAATTCTGGGCAAGTTAAACCCACAAAAGCTCATACCCCTTTTGAAGTTATGTATACAGAGTTTTTTAAGACTCGCCACGAAGCAAGGAGTCGAGAAAAATTCTTCAAAACAGGTGCAGGAAGAAAACTAAGAAGTAAAATTCTTAGCGAACACATTCCGGTGTAGCTCAGTTGGTGGAGGTGAGAAAGTCTGGGAGACTTTCAAACCGCTGTTACAGCGAGGTGCGCCAATGTCGTCAGCGCAGACGTTAAAAGTGCAAAAATACACATTCCGGTGTAGCTCAGTTGGTAGAGCATCTCGCTGTGGTCACGTTCCAAGTCATGGTATACTCATATGTATATGCCAGACAAAAGAACATATGCCGATCGCGCTGAGTACTTAAAAAAAGCAGTTACCGAAAGACGACGAAAGCTTAGGAAAATGGTAATTGAGTATAAGGGCGGAAAATGTAAGCTCTGCGGATATAAGCGGTATGTGGGTGCGTTTGATTTGCATCACCTAGATGAATCCCAAAAGGAATTTGGTTTGTCCGCTAGAGGACTAACCAGGTCTTGGGAAAAAATTAAGGCTGAAGCAGACAAATGTGTGCTCGTATGCGCAAATTGTCACAGGGAACTGCATGGGGGTATACGCAGCTTTCCCGAGAAATCGGGATCGAAAACAAGGTGAATTGTCTGGAAGCCCTAGCAAGTAATGTTGTGGGTAATCAGCAGCCAAGCTTGATTTGAAAAAATCTTGAAGGTTCAGAGACTATCCCTTATGGGAGTAGCCCTCAATTTGAGGTCGAAGCGCCTTGCACCCTATCTCACAATTAGTGAGCGGGTGATGATATAGTCCACCCCTTATGGAAACATTTGGATAAGTGTAACGAGAGGGTCACAGGTTCGAGTCCTGTCGCCGGAGCTAGAATACATTAAGTCCTAGTGCGAAGCATTGGGGCTTTTTGTGGATAAAGGGGTCAGTCACCTTTTTTAGGCCTTCCCCTGGATCGCATAGTGGACTCAAGTCCCAGTTTTTTAACTATTCTAGTAAGCCAAGTATCATTGCCGAACGGCCTGTCTCTATCTATTGACCTTTCAATTGCATCTTCTTCATCTTGAGCCTGTGGCTGGTTGAGCCAGACAAGATAATCTCTTGGTTTCTGCGTAGGCCAGGATGAAAGCAGTTTCCTTTGCTTAGTACTCCCATTTTCTCTCCTCCACGCACTAGACCACCTCCAACTCTCGGCCCTATCAACTAAACCTGCCTTCTTGGCGTTTCTTTCAACGTATCTAACTAGAGTTAGAAAATGGTTGTCTTCCTGACATATGAAAGATTTGTATCTGCCCTGATACAGATGACCTTGTCCAATTGTATTCTTCGTTGCATGCCATCTTTTAGTATGTGTATTACTGAGCCATTTCATGAACTCAGACAAATCTTCATCATCATGCGGTAACAGTACTAAGTGCCAATGGTTAGGCATAAGGCAATAAGCTAAGATATCAACGTTCCCACGTTCTTTAGCCTCTTCTAAAACATCCTCAAACAGTTTGTAATCTCCATCATTATCAAAGATCTGTACTCTGGCGTTAGCTCTATTTAGCACATGATATACATGACCACCTACTGCGTTTCTTGGCTGTCGTGACATTTGTACATGGTATCATAAAAGGTGACTGACCCCTTTTACACATAAAAGGTGACTGACCCCTTTTACATTGACCCCTTTTACCTTTTGGTATCATAAAAGGTGACTGACCCCTCTTACCTCTTAAGCTACATTATATGGAAGCTCACTCTGACGTAATGAAAGACTCAGCAAGACTAAAGAAGACATGGAGAAGTGGATGGAGGAAAACAGAGCGCGCTTTGAATCTAAATAAAGCACCGACTCCGCCCCATAGTTACTGTGTAATTTTATGCACAGACAATACAGCGCGTCCATAAGTCTAGGAGTACAATTGGACTATATATGGAAGTAATCCCATTAATCCAATATTTCTTTTTTGACTGGATTGCTTGGTTTCTAGCCATCCTTGCTCTTGGTATCATTCTATTCATATCAGCAAGGCGTGTGTGCTCCACCCGCATGGAACTTTTCCTGCTTGGTCTATTTGCGGCAAGTGCTATCTTCTGGCTTGTGTCCGTTGGGGTGCCATCTACACTCGCCTATCCTTGGAATCTAAAGACATACGGACCTGGTTCAGGCCCAGAGCTTCCTATAAAAAACGCACTATATTTCTTTAAGAATTTTGAGAAAACAATACAAAAGGATGAGATTTCCAGAGACCCGAGAGATCTGCCAAAGCCAATAGAGCGAGATGAAGCAAGTGTGGTAAAAATTGAGATGGAAGCTCTAGAGGTCATCTCAAACATTGCCCCTGATGTGACGTTTAATTATTGGACCTTTGGTGGTCAGGTACCTGGGCCATTTCTTCGAGTACGAGAAGGTAACACAGTAGAACTAACGCTTAAAAATCCAGAAACAAACATACACCAACATTCCATAGACCTACATGCCGTCACTGGCCCGGGTGGAGGGCACGCCGTCACAAGAGTGAACCCTGGAGAGTCAAAGACTCTAAACTTTAAGGCGCTTAAACCCGGACTATTTGTGTACCACTGTGCTACTCCAAACGTGGCAAACCACATGGCACACGGAATGTATGGACTCATACTGGTTGAGCCAGAAGAAGGGCTAGCTCCAGTTGACCACGAATTTTATGTGATGCAGGGCGAGTTTTATACCGTTGGAAAACTCGGTAGAAAAGGGTTGCAACTGTCAGACGGGCAGGCAATGCTAGACGGAAATCCAACGTATGTAGTATTTAATGGGAAAACTGGCTCACTAACTGACCAAATGCAAGTTAACGTAGGTGAAAGTGTGCGTCTCTTTGTCGGAAACGGTGGAATTAACTTAGTGTCTTCCTTCCATCTTATTGGTGAAATATTTGACCGAGTGTATCCAGAAGCTGCACTAAACGTAGCCCATGAAGGTGTACAAACTACACTTGTGCCAGCAGGAGGCGCAACCATTGCTGAATTTACTGCCGAAGTACCGGGTACGTATATTTTAGTTGACCACGCTCTTGCTCGCCTTGATAGAGGAGCTTGGGGAACATTGATCGTAAATGGAGAGGAGAACCCTGAAATCTTTCACGGGGATTCTTCAGTAAGTGAGCATACACACGACTTGTAGTGCTTCCTATTAATTTTTGCGCTTGTGCTTTGAGCGTTCTGTTTCTGTTAGATATTGTTTGCGCAGGCGGATGGCATCAGGTGTAACCTCTAAATATTCATCGCTATTCATAAACGAAAGTGCATTTTCAAGTGTCAATTCAAGTGGTGGTGCGAGTTTTATATTCTCATCTGAACCAGAGGCACGCATGTTGGTTAACTGCTTCCCTTTTGTAGGATTTACCATCATGTCCTCCCCCTTTGAAGTATTTCCAATTATCATACCCGCATAAACTTCCACATTCGGGCCAATATATAAAGTGCCTCTGTCTTGAAGGTTTGCTAATGAAAACCCAAGCACTTTGCCGGGGGCCATAGATACCATTGAGCCGTATTCTGTCTTTTGAATTTCGCCTGCGTAGGGTCCAAAGTGACTAAATAAAGAAGTCAAAATCCCCTCCCCCTTTGTGCTTATTACAAATTCATTTCTATATCCTAAAAGCCCTCGAGTAGGCATCTCAAAGGTTATTTTAACTTCGCCGTGTTCTTCCTTCATATCAGTCATCACCCCTCTGCGCTTCCCCACACTTTCAATTATAGAGCCAGAAAACTCTGCGGGAGTGAGTACGCTCACCTCTTCATATGGCTCTAACTTCTTTCCATCTTCTTCTTTGAAGATTACCTCGGGTTGCGATACCGCTAGCTCAAAGCCTTCTCTTCTCATGTTCTCAATTAAAACTGCAAGATGTAGCTCGCCTCGTCCGTATACCTTTAAGCGGGAGGCATCATTAAAATCCACACGAAGCCCTACGTTTACCTCAAGCTCCTTCTCTAGTCGCTCACGCACCTGTCGCCCCGTAACATATTTTCCAACACGCCCTGCAAATGGTGAGTCATTTACAAACATAAATACAGATATGGTCGGCTCATCAACGGCAATAGCAGGGAGCGTCTCCCCCACTTCACTTTCAAGCAAAGTTTGTCCTATGAAAATATCTGGAAGCCCGGCTATCATCACAATATCTCCTGCGACTGCCTCGCTCACCTCTTTTCGACTTATCCCCTCAAAAGTAAATAGCTTCGTAATTTTTCCTTTGAATTCTCTGCCGTCTGCATCCTTTACAAAAATTTCTTGCTTATCAGACACCTTCCCCGCATAAATTCGGGCTATACCCATTCGCCCAAGGAAACTATCATACGCAAGATTAAAAACTTGTGCAGAAAGCGGAGCGTTTGAAAGCTCGACACTTGATGCAGGCGGTATGGTCTCTAAGATAGTGTCCAGAATGGGTGATAGGTCTACCGCATTATCCTCCATCTTTCTTTTTGCCACTCCATCGCGCCCTATTGCATAAAGAGTTGTGAAGTCAAGTTGCTCGTCTGTGGCTCCTAAATCTAAGAAAAGCTCGTACACAGCCTCTTGTGCCATATCTACGTCAGCTGCTGGTTTGTCTATTTTATTTAGTATAAGAATCGGTTTGAGCCCTAGTTCAAGAGACTTCTTTAATACAAACTTAGTCTGTGGCATTGGGCCCTCAGCAGCGTCTACAACTAAAAGCACTGAGTCAATGGAGCGAAGCACGCGCTCTACTTCAGAACCAAAGTCGGCATGCCCTGGGGTGTCCAGAATGTTTATCTTTGTGTCTTTATAGAAAACGCTGGTGTTTTTGGCATAAATAGTAATACCACGCTCTTTTTCAAGATCGTTTGAGTCCATTGACACACCGTCCTTTCCACCTCCTGTCTCCTTTAAGATGGCGTCAGTAAGTGTCGTCTTTCCATGGTCCACATGGGCAATTATCGCTATGTTTCTAATCTCTTTCATAATTTCAAATGAGGGCTTCCACACCATTTCATATAAAAACCCGCCCCTAAGCGGATTAACGCCTAAAACTATACCTTAAATATAACACCACTTCAAGTCAATCACTCTGCATTAATAATACGCTATAGCGTATTATTAATGCATTTATATATTGTGGTGAATGTGATAAAGCAGATTAACTCTAAAGTTAGCCGTAGAGCTAACCGTAGAGCTAGCTCTGAAGTCAATGAAAATGTCTTTATATAGCGCCCGATTTAACCTGACCAGCACATAGGATAAGCAATACAACAGCCACTAGAGCGCTTACTCCGAAATGGTGTATAATCACTCCATTATGGCAAAAAGAGCAACAGGAATAGACAAAGGAAAGACTTCACGCTCCCCAAAGACTAAAAAGCGTC
>JADHUY010000034.1 GCA_016784305.1 Parcubacteria group bacterium | reverse complement strand
CTTGACCTCGGTATAAATACGTCCAATATAAGAGCCAATGACCCCCAAAACAATTAATTGAACTCCTCCTATGAAGAATACGGAAACAGTAAGAGATGCGAAGCCTGGGAGTGTAAACCCCCATATTAGTTTACGAACTATGACATAGAATCCATAGAGGAAAGACGCCCCTGTGACTATAAAACCAAGTGTCGCTGCAAGCTGAAGCGGAAAAGTTGAAAACGAATATATGGCATCTAGCGCAAGTTTAATTTGCTTAGATAAGGTGTACTTGCTAGTACCAGCAAACCTATTGTCGTGAATTACTTCAATTGAAGTACTCCTAAAACCAGTCCAATCAATCAGTCCCATAACGAAGCGGTTTCTTTCGCGTATTTCCCCAATTACGTCAACAACTTCGCGTCTCATAGCACGAAAGATTGATGTGTTTACAATTGATACTGGCTCCTTTATCACTTTTCCCATAAGCCATATAAACATTTTTGAAAGAACCATCTTTATAAGAGGGTCCTGCCTTTCTTTTCTTGTAGTGGAAACCAAGTCATAACCTTCATCAATCTTTTGAAGTAACGCTGGAATATCTTCTGGTCTATTTTGAAGATCACCATCCATTAAGACTATAATCTCACCATTCGCATTATCTAACCCAGCGGTCGCTGCCATATGATGCCCAAAGTTCCTAGAAAATTGAACCATTTTTACTCTTTTGTCACTTTCGTGGAACTTCTCAATAATAGAAGCTGAACTATCTTTACTTCCATCATCAACAAAAACTATCTCTACTTTAAATCCTTCCAACACATCAAGCGCGTCCACAAGACGCCTATATAGCTCAGGAAGTGTGTCTTCTTCATTAAAAATTGGCACCACTACTGAAAGAGTTCTTTCTTTTTTCATTTTCCACTTACTATGCTCCTAACATTTGAGATTATATACTCCTGCTCTTCGTCCTTTAACTTTGGGTAAAGAGGTAGTGTAATAGTACGAGCTCCAATGCTTTCTGCATTTGGAAACATCCCCTCTTTATAGCCATATTTATCCCTATAGTACTTCATAAGGTGAATTGGTCTAAAATTAACCGCAACCCCTATGCCTCTATCTTGAAGCTCGTGCATGACCTTATCACGTATATCTTTATCCACAAGAATAGTGATTGTATTCCTGGCGCTTTTGACGTCCGGCAAAACCTTAATCATGTCTATATCAGAGATACCTGAAAATACCTCTTCGTACCTTCTACTTATAATTTCCCTTCTTTCTAAATTCCCATCAAGTCTATCTAATTGAGAAAGTAACATTGCCGCCTGAATGTTCGTCATATTATATTTCCATCCCAATACATCCATGTCGTAATGCTTATATTTCTTTTCGTATCTCTCAGCGGCATCTTTACTCATTCCATGTAAACGAAGTTTTTTTAATTTTTCTGCAATCTTCTCATCATGAACAGCTATCGCACCTCCTTCACCAGATGTAATATTCTTTATCGCATAAAAACTAAAGCATGAAAAATTAGCAAGCTCTCCAGTCCTGTAACCGGATCTTCCAGATTCAACCGCATGAGCAGCATCTTCAATTATTTTAAGCGAATATTTATCCGCAATATCCTTAATCTTTTTCATATCGCACAGTTGCCCATAAAGATGTACTGGGATGATTGCTTTTGTTCTTGGTGTAATTGCTTCTTCAATTTTGTTTTCGTCAATATTCCCAGTTTCAATATTTACATCTACAAATACCGGTCTTGCGCCAACGTATTCAATTGCATTTGCTGTAGCAATGAATGACATTGGTGTTGTTATAACTTCATCCCCACTTTCTACTCCAGCGGCGATAAGCGAAAGGTGCAGTGCAGCAGTGCAGCTTGTAACCCCAACAACATATGGAATTCCTAGATACTCGCTAAATTTATTCTCAAATTCCTTCGCTACGCCACCAGTAGTTAAAAAGAGTCCGCGCAAAACACTTACTACGTTCTCTATATCCTCCTCTTCAACATTGTGGCGAAAATATTCAACTTTCATACAGAGTTAAAACAACTTTCCTTTATGTTTAACTTTCTCTAGCAACTTGTCAGCATCAATAAGATATTTGTAATATTTAACTGTCACGGTATCTAAACTATTTTCCACACCCCCCTTCTCAAGTGCATTTTTTATCTCAGTTATGCTTCCCTCTACAGAATTCTCAGCCTGAAAGGAAAGAATGTCTGAAATCTTATCAAACACGACTCGATAATTCCTTTTGTCTGGGTCATCCTGTGCAAAATCAATTGAAACCCCCTTAAATTGACTTGCCACAAGCTTAGCAAGCTGAGAAACTTGATAATTCTGTTCATTTGAACCTACATTAAAAATTTGTTTTTGCACCACTTCTTTATCTGCTTCCAATGCCAGTTTATACGCACGCGCAACGTCCAGAATATGCACAAAAGGCCTCCACTGCTCCCCTCCTCCCATTATAAGAATCCTGCCTTTTTGATGTGCATGAAGCGTCATTAAGTTGACCGCTAAATCAAAGCGCATGCGCTTAGAGAGACCGTAACAAGTAGCATTTCGGAAAAGTGTAACCGTAAAATTATCATCAGCTAACTTATACAATGCCTCTTCTGCCTCAATTTTTGCTTTTGCATAAAGAGAAACGGGGGCTAGAGGAGATTCTTCATTCAATGTATTATCACCTCCATAGCCGTAGACACTGCAAGAAGATGCAAAAAGATACCTCTTTACACCCCTCTCTTTAGCCATAGTGGCAATTCGAACAGCACCACCTCTATTTATTTTATCTGTAAGAGATGGGTCAAGATCTGCAGAAGGATCATTAGAAAGTCCTGCTAAATCTATAACAGCATAAACTCCGTCAAATATAGACTTGTTGCAATCTCTAGTATCATCTTTAATTATTGTTAGGTTCTCATTTTTTTTATGTTGAGCTAGTGTTTCCTCTCCAAAAAAGAAACGGTCGAGAGCTTTAACTTTATATCCACCATCAAGAAAAACACCAACCATTTCTGCCCCAATGTATCCACCCGCGCCTGTTATAAGTATTGTTTTTCCATTCATAGTGTATATTCAAGTATTAATACAAGGAGATGGTGATGTGTCAAGTCGGGTACTCCATAATGTCTTATCTGCACAATAAGTTTGTGAGCTTATTAAAGCTATCACCGCTCATCAAAGTCTCTATGCTAACTTCCACACTTCCACTTTCTGTAATCTGAAAAAATGTATATCCAAGTGATTCTATGGATTCAAGATACTCCCTCGGATCTTGTCCGGCGCGCCTTAAACCTTCTGGATAAAACTCAACAATGAGCGTGGGCTTCTTCTTAAGAGACTCTACCATTCCACTTAGAACCTGCGGTTCCGCCCCCTCAACGTCTATTTTGACCACATCCGGCAATATACCAACAAAATACTCATCAAAAGTTGTAGCTTCAATAGTTACCTCCTTCCTTCCTTTTTTTGGCACTAGTGAATGTGCGCAAAGATTCTTAGGATCAATATAAAAAGCCAAATTCCCAGAACAATTCGACAATGCTTTTTTCTCTGTTATTACGTTACTGTATCCATTCTCTTTTACATTTCTCTTAAGAAGTCCAAAATTTTCATCTTCTGGCTCAAATGCGTAAACACTCCCGCCCTCACCAACCAATCTTGCGGCAAGAAGGGTGAAATAACCAACATTCGCCCCGACGTCAACAAAGGTCATTCCCGGCTTTAGAGTTTCCTTTAGCACCTTTACCTCACCTGGTGAAAATACTTCACCCATTAATACATAAGGTGCAATACCACTATCATTAGAATTAATACAAATTGTATGACCGAGTATATTCTCACAAACAATACCTTTAGGTCTTAACCTGCTGTATACAAACTGATAAGCTCTCATCACGAAAGGAAGTCTCCTTAAACCGAGCCCGCGAAGCGGTTTGCTTAAAGTGCGGAAAGTACCTAGAAGAAAACTTTTCATAATAATCTTTTTGCTACATCAAACACTTCCTCAACTGAAATAGCTTCGGTTGCTTTTTTGCTTAGCTCTGGGTCTCCAGGCGGACGAAGGGCAAAAATAGTTGGCGGAATACTTTTAGGAGGAGTAAGTACTATACTTGTATCTCCTCTAGGAGCCTGTTCCCTAGGATCAACAGGCCCGACGATATCAATAAGTGGAATCTCTAGTGCTTCAGCAATATGTGTTGCACCGGTGTCAGCCGATATAAAAAGAGACAACTTTTTTATTAAAGATGGTAGTGCAATAAGTGGAACATCAGAAATTACTTTAGCTCTGCTATCGGTATATTTGGCAGCCTCCTTCATCTTTTCAACATCACTTGGTGCTCCTATGAAAACTACCGACACCCCGCTTTCTTTAAGAAGCCTGTTGGCTAAATCTCCAAAACGCTCAGTTGGCCATTCTTTTACCTTGTTTCCAGCAGTTACACTAATACCAACAATATTTCCCTCTAAATTAAGCTCTGAAAACTTTTTTTGAACCAATTCGTCTGAACCCCTGTCTGTAAATACTTCTTTTTTCGCTATGCCTTTAACTCCAAGGCACTTAAGTGCATCTAAGTATAACTCTGGTAAATAGTCACCACTTTTATACAAAACACGTTCTGTGTTCATCCAGTCACTAAGAAGCTCGGCAAAAGGCCTATTCTTACGAGAAATCTTTACTCTATTTGGGATAAGACCAAATAGGGCTGTGAGAGTACCTAGTGTGGAAATGGCTAAATTAAAGGAATGAGTGAATCGACGGTCGCTTATTTTTCTGAAAAACCTCAACAGACCAAAAAAATCTAAGTACTCTCTATCTTCAAGCAAGATTATATGGTCTATGCAGGGATTGTTTTTAATTATTGGAGCTGTCTTTGGGGTGACCAACACAGAAAGAGATGATTCTGGGTACTTCTCTTTAATACTGCGAAATACCGGGGTCGTGCAAACTAAATCCCCTATTCTAGTTAGCTGTGGAAATATTAAGATTCTTAGCCCGTCTTTCTTTGAACGTAATCTGGCCCTTAAAGCAAAAATTGGAAACGCAAAAAAAGCAATAATTAATAGTAAATAAATTCTTATTTTCTCTAAT
>JADHUY010000033.1 GCA_016784305.1 Parcubacteria group bacterium | reverse complement strand
CGCGACATGTTTTAGCCCCGCAAAGAATATCCCCTCTCCCACACCTGACTCAAGAAGTAGAAACTTTTCTTCATCACTTAATTTGAAAGTCTCTTGAACTAAGTCCACGGATGTTGGGGACTGCTTCATGAGCATTTGGATTGATGAGTTCGTAATCATAGGAACTCCATACGGCGAGCTAAGAAAATCGTTGACGTCTTGTGTGATTGTTGCAAGCCCAAGGAAATATTTACGGCCACGCTTTGCAATTCCAAAAAGGAAAGAAGCTGTATCTTCTGATTTCATCATCCACCACGCCTCATCTATGACCAGTAACCTTTTCTTTAGGTTTTTTCTAACCATGTTCCATATAAAGTGGGTGATTATATACATGGCGACCGGCTTAAGGTCATCCTCCATATCACGAACCGAGAAAACTACGAACTTTTTATTTATATCTACGTTGGTTGGACGGTTTATAAACCCAGACCACGTCCCAGACGTATACTTGTTCAGCCTTTGCACTAGCGATTCGCTCCCTTCCATTCCAGCCAGCACTAGCTCAAAGTCAGAAAGAAGTGGCGGGTCAACGTTTGAGAAGTCAGTGTTTGGAGTTATGTCTTTAAGTGCGTACGTCTCTCCTATCGCTCTGTCTATGATGGCGTCTTCTTCAGGGGTTAAGCCCCCAAGCATTATCCTAAAGAGTCCTACAAGGTTAATTATGTTTGAGCGAAGTATGTCCGACGGGTTTTCGTCTTCCTGAACAGTGGGAAGGTCAAATGGATTTATATTGTGTTCAGATGAAAGAGATATGTTGAAGTAGCGCCCTCCAGTAGCTTCTGCCAAGTACTCGTATTCACGCTCTGGGTCAATAACTATTACTTCAGTTCCAAACATCAATGTTCTAAGAATCTCAAGTTTGGTTGCGTAGGATTTACCAGCACCTGACTTGGCAAAAGTAACCGAATTGTAGTTTTCAAGCGAGAAGCGGTCAAACAGTACAAGCCCGGAGTTATGTCTGTTTATTCCATAAAGGATTCCACGGTCACTCGTTAGGTCAAAGGAAACAAATGGAAATATGCTTGATAAGGGAGCTGAGTTTAGTTTTGAGTTTACGCGAAGTTTGTCGTTTCCGGCAGGAAGTACGCTTTCAAAGCCCTGCTCTTGTTGGAAAAGAGCTGGCTTAAGGTAAATTAGTTTTGACTCAAGCATTGATTTAATCTCTGACTCTACTTTATCAAGTTTTTCTTCAGAGTCTTCGTACATTGTTATATATAGTCCGACTTCAAATATACGCTCTTGTGCCTGTTGCAGGCTGTCACGCAGGTTTTCTAAATCTTGGTGGGCAGTATCTAGTATTGGATCGCGAACCAACCCCTTGTCTTCTCTTGTTGAGATTTGGCTTTGAATTTCTGCAACCTTTTTCTGGAACTTTCTAAGTACCGCCACTGTATCTATTGGGTGAATGTGAATTGCAATATCAAATACTCTGTCTAGGTTTATTACAGGCGAAAACCAACTGTCTGAAAGAAAGCGCGGGTAAGATATTACAAAGAAGGTTCTAGCCACTTTATCCCCCAAATGAAGTTCTTTAGGTGTTACTTTAAGGGCTGATGGGGCTATAACATCTTGTAGTTCAAGAACCCCACGCTTGTATATCTCTTCAGGAAGAATTGGAGGAAGAGATACGCCAACTTTTTTCTTTTTGTTAAAAATATCAAGTATTCCCATATTTATTTATGTATTTTGCTGCACTGGGTTTGGTGCATTTAAGTCAGGTAGAGAGATTGGTTTCTCCTGTTCTCCAGGGTTAAAGATTTTATAAAACAATTCTATAACCTCTTCTGTTCCAAGCTTGGCTGTTCTTATTCCGCTTCTAGCAAGGCCTTGTTCAACTACTGACATGCGTTGTTCAAGCTGAGAAAGGCTTTCTTCAAAGCTCGTGTTTTCTTTTGCTCCATCTTTTCCTTTCCCGAGTATGCTTCCTAGTATGCCACTTGTGGTTGATAGGCCAGACACTCCGTACGGCACAACGATGAAGAAATTTTTTGACATTATGTTTGCACTTTCGGTAAAGCTTTTTACAAATGCAATGTACTCTGTGATTTGTATTCTCATTAAATCGTTGAGCGTCTCTTCTAGTTGTTGTTCAAGTAAAAGTACATACGGACGTATATCAAGGTCTCGCGACTGTATGAATATTTGTACTGAAAATTCAAGTGAGTTCAGGAAGCTTTGAAACTGTGAAATTATTGCCGTTTGCTCGTCTTGTGACTTTAAGGCGAAGTTTATTGAAGACGCTATTAGCACGCCTCTTAGAGATTCGTCTTTAAGCACCACAATTCCGTCGCGTACTTCTTTTATGGGGACAAAGTCTTGAGATGTTTTAGATGCCATAGGGTTATTGTTGGTTTATGTTTTCTTTGATATCAAGACTCCAGGCGATGTCTCTAATTTTGCTTTGTGAAAGATTGGGAACCGTTAGCTGTGATTTAGATGGCACTTTAGCATCGCTATCACCGGACTTTTTAACGGATTTCCTATTAGTATCCCACAGGTATAGCTTGTTTCCAGCACCGTATTTGGTTGCATACTCAATGGTATTTATAAGCGGCCTGTTATTAACCTTGTAAAATGCTAGCCCCAGGGAGAGTCCAACTATTGGAAGGATAAAAAAGATTGCAATTATAAGTGGCAAAAATTGCCAAAATACAAAGGAAATACCCGCACCTCCCACAAGGTAAATGAATTGTTTCAGAGTAAGCGGGCCAAAGATTTTGTCTTCAACCTCAATAAATTGTGGAACTTGATAGCGCATCAAAGTCATTATACCAACTTGTGAGCACATATCCTCAAGTTATCCCGCATAAACTAGTCAAAACCTAAAAGCCTCATTTACAAGGTCTCAGCTTTTAAATACTAAGATGTGTTCATTACGTTACCCACTCCCTACTCAATAGTCTCTCTGTATGGGTCATCTGAAAACTTCTTTTCCCCCTCCTTTTCTTTAATGTTGACTACGGGGGTGCTTCTTTGAGTTGTTTCATTTAGTTTCTTGGCAGATAAATCGCTCTTTGGGTCTTCCAGCGTCTCTTCTTTTGGGGTGGGGATAGGGATGGGAGCGGATTCATTAACCGCAGGCGTACTTTCAGTTGGAGGCACCGCCTCTTTTTCACTTTCCGCCTCCTCTTGGCTCTGTCTCTCCAGTAGTTCTTTTAGTGATTCACGAATGGGTAGAAGTATTTCCTTTGCTACGTCAGCGGTTATCTGTTCTGCTTGTTCTTTGCTTATTTCTAGTTCGTTTTGCAAGTTTTTTGTAAATGAGGACGCGTCATCAAGCCCCATCATTACTAAGAGGGTCTCGTTTTCAAGAGTCGCACCTTGATTAATGTGCAGGCGATGCTTTTTTGAAATCGCCAGTAACTTATCCTGGAAGTTACTAGAGTGGATAGCCTCTTTAAGTGTTTGAGGCAATTTTTCGAAGTGTTCCTGTATTTTTGTTTTTATGTTTTCATCCATGTTATTCGTCTTCTTTTTCTAATTTAAATTTCATATCCTTAAAGGCATCAATAAGTTTTTCGTTGTCACCTTTGTTTAGGTTTTTTCTTAGAAGATCTGCAATTTCTTTGCTCTCGGTTTTTGCACCTGGGATGATTGTTTTTCTGTTCTCTATGCCTTCGGCGAAGTTATCTATAGTTTCCTTTGTAACTAGTTTTTTAAGGTCACCGTCCTGCATACCAGCAGTCTCTCTTGCTACAGCGGCCTTGACACCTCTCTCAACTCGTTTATTTCTCTTTTCAAGTTGCTTGTCGTAACCAGCTATTGGCTTACCAAGGTCTACACCGACAGCTTTGCTCGCGCTCTTAAGAGCCCCTGTTCCGCGGACATCAAATGATCCCTTCTCTGCTTTATCCAGTACACCCAATCTCATTCTTGCAAAACCGGCCCCGAAACCTTTTCCAGAAGCTTTTTCTTGTAGACGCAATCCATTTTCCGAATTTAGGTATTGGTGAGCGCTTCTACCAAAAGCTGTTCTACCAAAAGCTGCGGTCGTGCCAAACGTTGCCCTGCCCACTCCTCTTGTAGCGAGACCAGCCGTTCCTTTCCCTAGTCCTTTCAGTCCTTTTACAGCCCCAGCTCCACCAGATATTGAAAGTTTTTGTGCAACAACAATGCTTGATACAGTGAGTCCAATAAGTATGGCGAACGTAAATACAACTCTTAATGCTATTGGATCGCCTCCTAGAAACACTTCACTATATGAGCCGTTGTCTTTACTTAACCCGTTTGCAACCTGTAGAGTTGCCCACAGTAAGATAAAAAAGATAGGTGCAAAGATAGCATTTTTACTAAGAGCGTCCCACCACGCATCGGCATGTTTTTTAGTCGCAGGAAGGGTATAGGCTACAAACGCCAGCGGAGAAAGAATCATTAGCAGGCTAAGTACAACAGCTCTTGTGATGAGTAGCCATGCTGCAAATAAAAGTGTAGCAGCAGCAATTGAGTAAAATATTCCAACAAACATGCCATAGCCAATTATGCTAGCTCTACCAACACTGCTTGTTGTTTTTAATTTTTCAAACTGGTCTTTGTCAAAGTCCCAAAAACTATTTAAATTTGCAACTTGCATAAAAGCAGCTGAAACTCCGGAAGTGCTGTTTTCGGGTACGATTTTTGAATGAAATTCAACCGCTAAGCGGTTTGTTATTTCAATAACAAATTTAGTAAAGAAAAGGCTAAAGTTTAGAAGTAGGGCGACGATTATGACTTTTGCTAATAGATTCTTGAGCATATAACTGGAACTCCCTATAATTGTGGATATTGCAATAGTCAAAAGTGCAAAAACTATGAATATATTGCCTAGGTCTCTAAACGTTCTCCATGCAGTATTTAGACCCTCCGTATTTGCAAATGTTGCAAACTGTAAAATAGTTTCCGTGATTGTAATATCTAGGATTAGTCCGGCGATGAATAGGAGAAAAGCTCCAATAAAGACTGGAATAATGGCTATAAAACTTACAAAGTTACTGTAAAACGTATCAATGGACTCAAGTATTTGACCATGCGCAATAGAAATATCCAGAAACCCATTTGTGGAAAGTGCAAACGGAGCAAACAGCCCAATTGCTATCGCAACACTTAATATTTTGTATCGTGAGAATTTCATATTTAGTCCTAAGATAGTTCTT
>JADHUY010000032.1 GCA_016784305.1 Parcubacteria group bacterium | reverse complement strand
GATAAAGAAGAATAGTAAGTACACACTCTAGCTCAAACTACTCCAGTATACTGGAGTATTGCTAAGTGAAGTTTTTGTGTTGTATCAAGGTAAACAAAAACACCGCCTCGCCGAGGAATCCCAGATTGGGACCTCGACGGACGGTGTTTTGAATGACCATTATTTTTTTGGCAAGGAGTGAGCCTTAATTGCTTCTTGCCCAAGGACATTGTTACTTATCGAGAGAAAATTATGAATACCCTCGATGTATGCCTGTCCGCCAATAGAGTGGGCGGTTAAAGCTACTGACGCGTCGTCCTCGAGTTCATTCAGGCCAGACATTGCTATAAGTACACGAGACGGCTTTGGTCCAAGCTCGGGTACGTCGCATAGGAAAAGACCAGCTCCACCAAACTGACGCCGATCCTTCATGTCGTCTGGGTCGCGACTTTGCCATGCGCTTACGTGACCAAAGTCCAGTAAATTTTTTGCAAGGCGGATTACTTTTTCCCTCACCACCCATGTGTATTTTGGGAGCTTGTGAAAATTGTCAGCGCCAGCAACCCAGGACTCGTGTAATGGTTCAAGACCAAGCCACATGTCCGAAGGTGGTTTAAGTGGAAGATGAAGGATGTGGAACATTACCCCCAGGCTGTTAGAATCCCTTTTGTTCAAAGAGAGTACATCCCGGACGGCATTGCCGGCGGAAATTGCGAACTTGGTTTTAGTCGCGTTGTCTATAGGCATTTCTGCACCTTCTTGTAATTGGGGACGGGTTTATCCAAGCGGATTATGACCCCACTACAAATAATAGTCAACAGCAAGCCATATTTTGCGACCCAATCAGTGATTGGGTCGCAAAATATGCCTGCCTGTCGGCAGACAGGGCTTGTTTTAGCCCTTGGTTTGCTTGCATATTTCCGTTTTACAGGTAATATATGGAAACTATGGCAGAGGTTAAAACAGCAAAAAAGAAGCCTACAGAGCCCAAAAAGACTCCTGTAAAGGCTAAGTCAACTGCGGTCAAGAAAGAGACCATTGATGAGTTTGCTGTAATTGAAACTGGCGGAAAACAATACACTGCTTCTGTTGGTGATATTCTAACTATTGAAAAGCTTCCTGGAGAGCCAAAAGAAGGCGAAAAAATAACCTTTGATAAAGTGCTTTTGGTAGATAATGGAAAGGACGAAACAACCATTGGTGACCCATATATTAAGGGTGCTAAAGTTATAGGGACTTTACTGGAGGAGGGGAAAGCAAAAAAGATTGACGTAATTAAATTTAAATCAAAGAGTCGATATTTTAAGAAGAGGGGACATAGACAGCCTTTTATGAAGGTAAAGATAGAGGATCTGAAATAGAAAAAGCATCCAATGAATTGGATGATTTTTCTATTTTTTTATTATTCTCATAATTTGTTCGATATATCGAACAAATCAAAGCAGAAACTATACCTGCATGCGGCAGGAAGGTATCGCACGAGAATCGTATAAATTGAGATTGTGGCCTAGCCTCGGTTTGCTAGGGCGTTTCTAATAGTCTCACTATCTACATATTCAAGTTCACTGCCAGTGGATAGTCCGCGACCAAGGGCAGAGATTTTTACTTTCTCAGTGTCTTTAATATCTGAAAGCAGGCGACGCAAAAACTTCTCAGTATTGTCGCCATCTGGGTTTGCTGGAAGGGCCATTATTATTTCAATTAAGCCTTTTGATAGTCTGTCGCTAATCACTCTCATAAGCTCGGTGTCTCGTATATATCCCGGTGTTTCAGTTGATAGTATCGGCACGGTACCACCAAGAATAAAATAGTAGCCCTTGTATAGCCCACTTCTCTCTACGTTTTCAAAATCAACATCTTTGGCAACTATCATTAATTGCGCCTTCTCTCTTTTTTTATCAGAGCAGGTGCTGCATACGTCACTTTTTTTCTCTCCAGCGTTATGGAAACGATAGCAAGAAACACATCTTTTAATATCTACTTTTAGTTCGGTGATTGCTTCTGCAAGTTCACGACGGAGCCCTTCTGGCGCTGCTAGTAAATAAAATACAAAACGCCGTGCTTGCCTAGGGCCGATGCCTGGCAATTTAGAAAATAACATTGCTAGTTTATCAAGCGAGTTCATTTTTCCTACAATTCGTGTTCTAAGTTAGTCTCAGCAGAAGTCTCAAAGTCTTGGAAATCACTTTTTTCAATTGGCATGAATGTAGCTTTTTGGTCATCAAAATAAAGTTCAATTTTTCCAGTAGGGCCATTTCGATGTTTCTCTACTAATATTTCAGCGATGTTTGGCCTATCTGAATTTTCGTTCATCTTATCGTCACGGTGAATAAACATAACTACGTCGGCGTCTTGCTCAATAGAACCTGAGTCACGAAGGTCTGAAAGGCGCGGTCGACCACGCCTTTGCTCTACTGCACGGGAGAGCTGAGAGAGCGCCAAGACAGGCACATCAAGCTCACGAGCCATTGATTTAAGTGAGCGTGATATTTCGGTTACCTGTTGGACCAATGACTCATTGCTCTTTGCATTTGTTGGTGCCATGAGCTGAAGGTAGTCAACTATTATTAGTCCAAGACCTTTTTCGCTTTTAAGTCTCCTTGCGACGGAGCGCATTTGAAGAACGTTGTTAGCTGGCTTGTCATCAATATATATAGGGGCGTTTGATAGTGCGTCAAGCGCTTGTCTTATGCGCTCAAACTCATCATCGGTTGATAGATTTCCAGTACGTAATTTCCATGCATTAACTCTCGCTTGTGCTGCAAGCATTCTGTCTACTAGCTGTTGGGCACTCATCTCCAGAGAAAATATTCCTACAGCTGTACCATGTTCTACCGCGGCTTGTCTTGCAATATCAAGTGCAAGAGCGGTCTTACCCATAGAGGGACGTGCGGCAAGAATTGCTAGATCAGACTTTTGAAGTCCAGCCAACAGGTTGTCTAGATCATGAAATCCAGTAGAGATACCACGTAGTTCATTTTTTGATTTGTGAAGATTATCAAGCCTCTCCCATGCTTCACCAAGCGCGTCTTTAAGTACAACAAACTTTTGAAGTGTTGGCGTGCTCGTTATTTTAAACACGTGGGTTTGTGCAGCGTCTAGTAATTGCTCTATGTCTTGGTCTTCTTGGTACCCTAGGTCAGAGATAATGTCAGAAGCTTCAATAAGACTTCGCATCATAAATTTCTTTTGCACTATCTCTCCGTAGTGTTTTATATTTGCTGCAGAGGGCACGGTGTTTACTAGTTCGTTTAAATAGCTCGCCCCCCCTATTTGTTCAATTTGTTTTTTACCTTTTAGTTTTGTAGAAAGTGAGAGTACATCAATAGGTTCACTTTTCCCTAGAAGCTCAAGCATTGAGTTGTATATGATACGATGCTTCTCTGCGTAAAATGCTTCAGGAGAAATAATGTCTACGACATCATTCATAGATTGTGGTTTTAGCATTATGGAGCCAAGAAGTGCTCTCTCTGCGTCAATGCTCTGTGGGGGAACTCTAAGTTTGTCTGCCATTGTTCGCAGTTTATCACATCTGCAATCCAACAGCTCTTTCTAGGCGATTGTGTATAGGTGGACTTTCTGGGGATATAAATATCCGGACATCAGATGTCCAAATATTTGCCTAAATATTTTGTCTAATATGGTGTGAAATGACTAAGCCACGTAAGGAGATTCGTCACTCCTCTACGGGGCGGTTGGCGGTTCAGCAAATGAGCCTATTAGTTTGCCACCAAAGGTCTTTACGCGACTTACAAGTATATTTAGGTCGCCATATTCAGCTTCAAGATGAAGAAACCTTCTATCTGGCGCATAGTAGCCTGTAATTTTGTCGCTTCGAATACTGACCAGCTTTCCTCCTGGAGTAAGTCGTAGTTGAAGAGTGCTTAGTATCCGGTTGAAATCAGTTTCAAGCGGAAGAAAAAAGTTTGCATGTACCCAATCTATTTTTCGCATAATTGGCTCCTTCCGGGCTATAGGCGAAATTAACGAATATCTGTTTATTAAAGTACTCTCATCCTTAAGCTTGTAAAATTTGGAAAATGATGTACATCCGACGTCCCTCAATTAGTATGAATTTCAGGCCCTTCGTTGGTGTCGCTTACCTCGTAACCCTCCTTTGATAACTCCTTTCGAAGCTTGTCTGCCTCATCCCAATCTTCTTTTTTGCGAGCATCTTCTCGCTCTTTTATAAGCTCCTGTATATTTTTTGGAGTCTCTTTCACTGCTAGTTTTTTAGTCTCACCAGCAAGCATTTTTTTCATCTGTGCATAAGATTCGAAAAGACCAACTCCAAGTACTCGGTTGAACTCCAAAAGTGTAACTCTTTTGTCTTCGTCAGCCACTTCCTCATCATCAATAAGCTCCCATAGCAGCGCTATTGCTTTAGGCGTATTTAAGTCGTCATTTATAAATTGAGTAAATTTTGCTTTGTAGGCAAGATCTATTTTTCCATTCGTCTTACCAAAATCAAGAAAAGCCTTGTGTAGTCGAGATAGCGCCTTGCTGGAACCCTCTAGCGCGTCCCATGTAAAGTTCATTGAAGAACGATAGTGTCCAGTTAAAAACCAGTAACGTAAAGAAAGGGGAGAGAAGGCCCTATCCTCAATATTTCTAAGATAAATTGTATTTCCAACAGATTTTGAAATCTTTTGTTTATCAATGGTTATGAACTCATTGTGTAGCCAGTAGTTTACAAACTTTGAGTTTGTCAAAGCTTCAGTCTGCGCAATTTCGTTATTGTGATGTATCGGTATATGGTCAATTCCTCCAGTATGAATATCAAAATGCTTTCCTAAATATTTTGTGGACATGGCAGAACATTCTATATGCCAGCCTGGTGTGCCTTTTCCCCATGGGCTATCCCAGCCCAAGTCGTCGCTAAACTTCCAGAGCGCAAAGTCTTGGGGATTTCTTTTGCCAGTGACTTTTTTCACACGAGCTTTCTGCTTTGTCTCATCCGATGTAATGCCACCTAGAGCGCCATACTTTTTAAATAGAGAAGTGTTAAAGTAAAGTCCGTCTTTTATTTTGTAAGCGTACCCTTTTTCCTCTAGTGTTTTGATAAATGCAATTTGCTCCCCGATATGTTCACTTGCCCGGGGAAGCTCAGCTGGTGCAAGTGCGTTTAATCGCTGAAGGTCTTCTTTGAACGCCTCGGTGTATTTATCAGCCAGAGTCTTCATGCCACTTAGTGTAAGT
>JADHUY010000008.1 GCA_016784305.1 Parcubacteria group bacterium | reverse complement strand
ACGTAGCATTTGTGATGGTCTCCTATCTTCCTATTCCAGGAAAGATTGGTGAGATGAAGACCAGACCGACACAAAACGCTATTCGTGCGCTTAATTCATATGGAGTACAGCCAGATATCATTATTGCGAGAAGTGAAGTGCCACTGGACAAAAAAAGGAAAGACAAGATTGCTATTTCTTGTAATGTGAAAAGTGACCATGTTATTTCAGCACCAGACATCAAGAGTATTTATGAGGTCCCAATAAACTTTGAGCGCGACAACTTAGGTGAAACAATATTGAATTTACTTAAGTCTGGAAAGGGAAAGAAAAAAACGAATATGGTGAAGTGGAAGAGCTTCGTTAAGAAGGTAAAAGCAAAAAAGAACCCAGTTAAGATTGCTATCGTGGGGAAGTATTTTGATACAGGCGATTTCGTTCTTTCAGATGCATACCTTTCCGTGATAGAGGCAATAAAGTTTTCAGCATATAAGCTTGGTGTTGAGCCAGAGATTCACTGGCTTAATTCAAAGGACTTTGAGAAGGGTGGAAAGACTGGTGAGCTAGGAAAGTACCACGGAGTCCTTGTACCTGGTGGTTTCGGTGAAACTGGAATTGACGGGAAACTTAAGGCTATAAAATATGTAAGGGAAAGTAAGATTCCGTACTTCGGACTTTGCTACGGAATGCAGTTGATGATTATTGAATACGCGAGAAATGTGTTGGGAATAAAAGGAGCACAAACTGCAGAGATTGATTCAAAAGCAAAAGACTTGGTGGTAGACATCATGCCTGAGCAGAAGAAGAAGCTTGAGAAGAAAGACTACGGAGGCACTATGCGCCTTGGCTCGTATCCCGCATATTTAAAGCGCGGCACGATTGCAAGGAAGGCATATGGCAAGGAATTAGTAGATGAGCGTCACAGGCACCGCTATGAGGTTAATCCAGACTATGTAGAGCAATTGGGGAGCAAGGACATGGTTTTTTCAGGTGTATCGCCTGATAAAGTACTTATGGAAATAGCAGAGCTTAAAGAGAGTAAACATCCGTTTTTCCTTGGGACGCAGTTTCATCCAGAGCTCCAAGCGAGACCGCTTGACCCACATCCACTTTTCACTGCTTTTATAAAAGCATCTATCAACAGGAGTAAAAAGAGAAAGTAGTATGTCTGATATAAAGAAACTCACGAAAATGGTTGAAGAATTCCGTGATGCTAGGGATTGGAAGCAATTTCATAACCCTAAAGACTGCGCAATATCATTGTCGCTTGAGGCAGCAGAAGTTATGGAGCACTTTCAGTGGAAATCAAAAGAAGAGGTGAAAGAGTATGTTAAGACTGGCAAGAAAGAGATTGGAGATGAACTTGCAGATGTTCTTTTTTGGGTCCTTTTAATGTCGAAAGATCTTAATATTGATGTGATTAGTGCCTTTGAAGAGAAGATGGAGGAAAATGCAAAAAAATATCCAATCGATAAAGCAAAGGGGAATAATTTAAAATATACAGCATTTAGAGATTAATAATATAATAAATAATTATGCATCAAGGAAATTGGAGTTGTAGTGGTTGTGGTAATGCAATAACAGAATTGCCATTTGAACCAAACAGGACAGATGGTCTTCTTTGCAAAGATTGCTTTTCAAAGAAGAGTCCAACAGGTGGAGCTGGCGGAGGGGGAGAGAAGAAAATGTTTGAAGGAGACTGGAAGTGTGGCACATGCGGGGCGGCCATAACAAAGCTCCCATTTCAACCGCGCGAAACCGGAAACCTAAAGTGTTTAGATTGTTTTAAGAATAAATAGAGCATTTTTCCTGCCTGTCGGCAGACAGGGCTAATTTCAGTCCTTTGAATTAAGTAACTTTTTAGGTATTCTCCTATATATTGCCGGGTCATCTAGCGGTAGGATGCGACTCTCTGGAAGTCGTCACCTAGGTTCGAATCCTAGCCCGGCAACTAGAACAGTTTCAACATGGATGCGGAGCATGCTTGTCGCCGAGCCGCGACCAGCGTTCTTATGAGCGCAGCGAATTAGAAAAAGCGGGTCGAATCCTAGCCCGGCAACAAGATGAAAAAGCACCCTGTTTTGGGGTGTTTTTTCATCTTGTATCCCTGAGTGGCTTGCTTCTTTGGTTTGACCCGAAAATTGAGAACTGCTTCTCAATTTTCCTTGCGTCCCGTAGGGTGCGCCGATGTGACCGAAGGGAACAGGCGCAAGCCGGCAACATTTTACGTCTGTTTCGACTAGGGCTCGAAAGACGGAGGTTGCGAAGCCGATTCTGAAAGAATCGCAGATCGAGTCCGGCTGTTCTGTTGTGAGGTACGAAAAGAATCAAGTGCAAAGCTCAGAAGCCACTTTCACAATTACTCCAGTATACTGGAGTAATTGTGGGTAGTGAGCTGACACCGAGCCCTAGTCCGCCAACAAGTAGACATATATTACAAGTTTCTAACACTTGTTACGAAAAGCGCCCAATTTTTGCATGCCTAAATTTCTAGTTTGATGATAGAATATAGATATTGATTAGAAAGATTTAATAAACAAATTATGAAAAAGATAATAGTATTGTTTACCTTGTTTGCGTTTGTGTTTATGGCATCTCCAGCGCTTGCAAAGACGACTGTGCCAGGACACAGTAAAAAAATTGATAATGGTCGCATTGATGCAGATGGCAATGGGTATCCAGATGCTGGGGTTTATGTAAATGGGCACTACACGGCGCTTTATGCGTATGACGCTAGCGGAAATTGGTATTGGGACTTAGGTGACGGGCGGATTTACGGAACTGTTGGTTCGCTTGATGATTTGAGCGAAGCGACTCTTACTAAGTGTGACTATGTAAATAATTATAGAGCCGACTTTGGAAATGACCCTTTCATGAATGCTGGCTGGATCCAGAATCATATTAACTGTAGCGGTTATGATGATAATAATCACTACAACTATCTGATAGTTCACGAGTCAGATCCTAGATACACCGGGAATCCGGATTGGTCTGTATGGGGGACTTGGGAGTATCACGGACTTACGGTGAGTCATGAGGGAAATCTCGTACATCCAAGGAATCACAGAAACTAATCGAGAGGGGAAAAGTCTTTAATCAAAAGGATTTAAATTAGCCAATATTTGCGACCCAACCGGCTGAGTCGCAAATTTTGGCTATAAATGGTGGCCTTCTGTGTAGAAGGTGATATTCACGTTAGTATATAGAAGTATGTATGGTTATAAAAAATTATTGTTTATATTAGTGTTAATCACCTTTGTGTCACTGCCGACTTTAACTTTTGCTCAAAGCAGTGCCGGAATAAAGCCTGGAAACTTTCTATATTTTCTAGACACTACACTTGAGAGAGTTGAATTATTTTTAACATTTGACTCTGGAAAGAAGGCGGAGAAAGCACTTGAGTATGCAGAAGAGAGACTAGCTGAAGTCCGTGACATTGCAAGAGAGAATAAACCAATTGAAGTTATACAAAAGGTAGTTGTTGGTTATGAAAAACAAATTGCATTTGCAACTGAAAAATCAAAAAACCTTATTGATATAGCAAAGTCAGATGAGTTGTTAGAGACCATATTTAGAAATACAGAGAAGCATTTAGATGTTCTTGAAGGTGTCCTAGAGGAAACATCAGAAGAGGCGCGTAGCGCCATTGAAAACGCTATTGAAGTGAGCAAAAAAGGACACGACGAAGTCACAAGACAGATTGAAGAATTTAAAATAAAAGCAGATGAAAGGCAATTGATAGTTGATGAATTTAAATCAAAACTAGAAAGACCAAAAGAAGAGGTGAAGGTTATTGAGGCGGAGATTAAAGATACAGAAAGTAAACGAATAGAAATTAGGTTTCCAAATATAAAGTCAATATTGCCAGAGCGTAAAGTGGATACCGTGGATGTAAAGAAAGATGTACTGATAGAGACTCCTAAAGTTTCATTTCCTACAAAGCCAGCAGTTAAGCCAGTTGAAAAAGTAGAAACACTCCCATCTGCAGTAGTTCACGCTCCGTCACCAGAGATTAAATTCTCTGCACTTGAAAACCCAGATCAAAGCGCTGTGCTTGCTTGGAGTTCAAGTGGAGCAAGTAAATGTACAGGCACTAATTTTGAAACAGGTGATAAGGTGGAAGGGAAGGTGACTGTAAAAGTGGCTGGCAAGACAGATTATAAGGTTACATGTTTTAACAAAGAGGGTTCATCTACAGTGCGCACAATCAGCCTCCCTCTCGTAGCAGGGGCACCGATCATTGATTTTAGGTCGTGGTCTGATTTTTCAGGTGGTAAAACTACCAAGCTTACTTGGAAGGCAGAGAGTGCTACATTTTGCGATGGAAATGGCTTTAACACGGGAGGAGAACTAGCAGGCACAGTGAAGGTAACGCAAGAAGAAACGACAGTGTATTCACTAACATGCACAGGACCAAAAGGGTCAAATACTGTAAATGTTGTAGCTGTTGTGATTCCAACGGAAGAAGCACCGGGTGGTCCCGCTCTCTCACTTGATATAGTTGATAAAGAGGTGATTTTAAAATGGAGTGCTCCTATTGTTGGTTGCAGTATCACCGGTAGTGATGGTTTTTCATTAGTAACAAAAGAGAAAGAAGGCAAAATAAATACAGGAAAAGCCAAAGACAACACATCGTATAGAATATTCTGTGAGGAAGTTATAAAGAATTGATTCACACAAACTATCTATATAGATTCTATGAGTATCAATCGGCATAAGTTGACGGAAATAATAGAAGCTGAAAGTGGTAAGAACTGGTGGGAGCCAGAGATTTTTGGGAGTGTAGTGCGTCCGCAGCTTCCAGATGAGCTTGAGGTAATTTTATCTCCGCCACGGTATGAAGACAATTACAACTGCTTTGTATATGCTTTTGAATTAGAAAGTGACGAGGAGTTTCTTGGAGGTAGCAATCCAGTTCAGCAAGAGTTTGTAAAGTGGTTAATTGTAGAAAATGTTTTAAAGGAAACAAACAACCCAGAAGTTGGCAATCTTGTATTTTATAAGAATGAACAAGGTGACATAACTCATGGTGGAATTATGCAAGATGAGGACACTGTAGTTTCTAAATGGATGTGGGGGCCAATAATTAGGCATAAATTATTTGATGTTCCTGCAAGTTTTGGTGATAACGTTTTTTTTTAAAGCATCGAGTGCAGATGAGGTAAAAAAACAGTATTTTGTGTATAAGGATACTGGAGTAGAAATAAAGCCAATTAGCTGATAAACCCCGAAAATGGCGAGTGTGTTAAAATCTTTTAATGAAACAGGAGCAGGCACTAGATATTTTAAAGGCTGGACGAAACGTATACCTTACTGGCCCAGCTGGAAGCGGTAAAACGCACGCACTTCGTGAATATATTTCATATCTTAAAGACAGGGGTGTAGTGGTTGGGCTAACAGCGTCAACTGGCATTGCGGCGACGCATTTTGGAGGCGTTACCATTCACTCTTGGTCTGGTATTGGCATACAGGATTATCTAAGTGATGCGGACATTGATATTTTAATGGAGAAGGAGTATCTCTTTAATCGCTATAAAAAAACAAGCGTTTTAATAATAGACGAGGTATCTATGCTAACTGCATCTATCTTTGACTCACTAGATAGGTTGGCTAGAAAAATGAAAGGCTCCGACAAGCCTTTTGGAGGAATGCAGATAGTGCTTTCTGGAGATTTCTTCCAGTTGCCTCCTATTGTAAGAGGCGGGGGTGAGAATCAATTTATATATATCGCACCTGCGTGGGCATCTTCTGACATACGGGTGTGCTATCTAGAGGAGCAGTTCAGACATAATGATGATTTGCTTTCAGCAATTTTAAATGAAATGAGGGGTGGTGAGGTATCTGATGAATCGCGCGCGCTTTTACAGGGGCAGGCTAAGAAAGAGGACAAAGATTTTGGTGAAGGAATAGTGCCGACGCGCCTTTATACTCACAACAAAGACGTTGATGCAGTAAATGAAGTAGAGCTCGGAAAGTTGCCAGGGCAGGAATATCAGTACGAGATGCAGTCTCGTGGAAAAGCAAATGTTGTGGCTTCAATAAAAAAAGGGCTTCTAGCCCCGGAGTCTCTCATTCTTAAAAAGGATGCTGTGGTTATGTTTGTAAAAAACAACTTTGAAGCTGGCTATGTAAACGGCACGCTTGGTGTTGTGATTGACTTTGTTGATGAGTTTCCAATAGTGCGCACATTTTATGGTGAAGAGATTGTGGTTGATATGGCTACATGGACGATAGAGGAAGGAGATAAGGTTTTAGCAGAAGTGTCCCAGCTTCCTTTAAGGCTCGCATGGGCTATTACGGTTCATAAAAGCCAAGGTATGAGCATTGATGCGGCTGAAATAGACCTTTCAAAGTCTTTTGTGGCTGGACAAGGCTACGTTGCACTCTCAAGGCTCCGCACTCTTGATGGTTTAATTTTGCGTGGAATGAATGAACAAGCATTTGCAGTGGATGAAGAAATTCTTTTATACGATATGCGACTAAAAAAAGAGTCTTTGAAATGGGAGAAAGTGCTTAGTAGGTTTTCAAGGAGTGAGTTTGAAAAAATGCATGATGAGTTTGTCTTGCGCATGGGTGGCACAGTGGATAAAAAAGAGATTGATAAAAATGTTGCAAGGAATAAAGAAGCAAAAAATAAAGGAGTAGAGAAAAAGATAGCCACGCATGAAATCACTCGTGCGTGTCTTAATAGAGGGGCGTCTTTAAAGGAGGCAGCCAAAGAGCGCGGTATGACACTGGGGACCATAATCGCTCACTTAGAAAAGTTGCAGAAGTTTGATAAAGATTTTGACCTTAAGCGCTTTAAGCCAAAGGCGAAAGATTTAAAGAAAATTAAAGAAGCTTTTGCGAAAGTGGGTGATACAAAGCTCGCACCTGTGCACCGAGCTCTTAAAGGTGCGTATTCATACGAAGATTTACGTCTCGCGAGGTTGTTTATTTGAAAGTTAAAAACCTAATTTAGTTCGGTTAACCGAACTAAATTAGGTTTTTGAAAGGGTGGTGTGCTTGGTTTAGAGAGCCAAGAAACCCATAGCAAGGACTCCAACAAATGCAGCTACTATTTGAATTAAGGAGCTTCTTATACGTGTTACTTTCTGAAGCTCGGGTATTAGGTCGGCTACAGCAATGTAAATAAATCCACCAGCTGCTATTGGAATAATATAGTTTGTTAAAGTTTCACTCGAGGCACCAAGTAGTAGGGCAATGATGGCACCAAGAATAGCCAAGAGAGCAGAGAGAAAGTTAAGCACGAGTGCGCGCATTTTGCTGTAGCCAGCGTGAATAAGCACTCCGAAGTCTCCAATTTCCTGTGGTATTTCGTGGAGCATGACAGCAAGAGTAGTTGCAACACCAACTTCAATGCTAACTAGGTAGCTTGCTCCTATGATGAGCCCATCAAGTAGGTTGTGGATACCATCTGACGCTAGTGCCATTGTGCCAAGGGGCTTTATATGCGGATGTTTGTGGGAGTGAAGTTTGTGGCTGTGGTTCCAATGAAGAACTTTTTCAAGCACAAAAAATATGAAAAGTCCTGAGATAACAAGAAAGGATGTTAGCTTAGGGTCGCCTAATGCCTCAAAGGATTCTGGTATTAGGTGGATAAAAGCATCTCCAAGAAGAGCTCCTACAGCGAGGCTTACAAAGATAAACACGTATCTCTCAAGTACGCGTGTTTTAAAAGAAATTGTAGCAATGCCGACAAGCGATATGAGACTTACTAGAAATACACTCGCTATTACAATTAAATATAGCTCTGGCATATTTATTTAATAGACCTTGCGATTGCTGGCATCACTTTTTTATCAAAAATATTTGGGATTATTTTGTTTACTGTTGGCTTTGGGAGGAGCTTTGCTAAACTACGCGCAGCATTTAGCTTCATCTCATCAGTTATAGCTTTCACGTTTCTGTCTAGCGCTCCGCGGAATATTCCTGGGAATACAAGAGAGTTGTTTATCTGATTTGGAAAGTCGGAGCGTCCTGTGGCTATTACACGAGCGCCGGCCTCACGCGCAATATCAGGCATTATTTCTGGAGTTGGATTTGCAAGTGCAAAGACGATAGAGTCTTTCGCCATCATCTTCACGTCACTTTTGCTTATTAATTTTGGGCCAGAGACCCCGATAACGGCATCAGCACCCATCATCGCGTTTTCTAGGTTTCCTTTTATACTTTTCTTGTTTGTTATTTTAGCTAAATCTTTTTTGTATCCGGAGAGCCCCTTTCTATTTTTATAAATTACTCCACGGCTGTCTGTGACTATTACATCCCCCACACCATACTTTACTAAGAGTTTTGAGGTGGCAGTCCCCGCAGCACCAGCGCCCACAACTACGACTTTCATTTTCTTTATGTCTTTTTTCACCACCTTCGCAGCATTTATTAACCCAGCGAGTACTACTATTGCTGTACCGTGTTGGTCATCATGCATCACAGGGATATTAAGAGCCTCTTTAACCCTGTCTTCTATTTCAAAACAGCGCGGAGCGGAAAAATCTTCTAAGTTTATTCCACCAAAACCGGGCGCAATCCTTATTATGGTTTCTACTATTTCGTCTGTATCTTGTGTGTCTAAAACGATAGGAAATGCATCAACGTCTGCAAATTCCTTAAAAAGCATTGCTTTACCCTCCATTACAGGAAGCGCTCCAAGTGGGCCAATATTTCCAAGACCAAGCACAGCTGAGCCATCTGAGATGACAGCGACCATGTTTCTTTTCATCGTGTAGTCGCGTGCTTTATTTTTATGCTTAGCAACGTACCTTGATACCTCACCAACGCCGGGGGTGTAATAAATACTTAAATCGTCCATATTTCGGACTTTGCCCTTTGGCGTAACAGATATTTTGCCGTGCGTTTTCTTGTGGGCGGCTAGAGACCTTTCTGCAATAGATTTTTTCTTCACGAGATGAGTTTACCACATAACAAGTGGAGTTTCTTAATTTAAGATATATAATGTCTGTATGAATAGGAATGCTCTTATAATAGTTGGTGTTGCCGTTGTGGCACTTTTAGGGTGGACACTATTTTTTGACGGAAAGGATGTAGTAGAGGAAGATGGAGGTGAAGTGACTGAAGATGTCGTAGTGGAAGAAGAGCCTGTCGCGGAAGATGTCGTGCCTGTCGCCTCTAAACCAGAAGTGAAAGTAGAGCCAACAGTTGCATCAAAGCCACCTTTGATAAAGACGCCAGTTATACCAACTCCAACTCCAACACCAATTCCAGTTCCTGCACCTAACCCGACTCCAGAACCCGAGCCAGAACCCACACCTCCGACTCCCGAGCCAGAACCAACACCAGAACCTGAACCAGAACCCGCAACACCTGCAAGCAACTTAATTGGGCATTTTAAATTTGATGATGGCTCTGGTACAAACATTTCAGATTCATCTGGTAACGGCAACATAGGCACATTACTTAATGCAGATTTTCAGTTTACATGGGCAACAGGGAAGATTGGAGGGGCGCTTAAATTTGATAACGATGATGATTATGTAACCATTCCACATTCAAGCACATTAAATCTTGGAGGTGTCGGTGAGAGCTACACAGTATCGTTTTGGTTTAAGAGAGAAGGTGACCCAATGGCTGAGAGGTTAATTTTAGGAAAAGGGCCAGATGGTATTGTGATACCGCTTTTAATTCGCATTGACTCGTCAGGCTATCCGATATTTAGAATCTCTGACGGAGCAAGCGCTCCAACTATAAGGGTTAGACTAAATGTAGCTGGAGTAACAGGCTGGCACCACATAGTGGCAGTGCGCGATACAGAAGCCGATGTACTGCGTCTTTATGTAGATGGCACAAGCGGGGAGGAACCTACACCAGATACAACAGTTGGTAGTATTCAAAACACTGGAGATTTGCGTATAAATTACACTAAAGTCTCTGAAAATTCATTTTTCTCCGACCCATTTTTTATTGATGACCTTAGGATAAACAATGTGGCACTTTCTGCTACTGAAATAAAAGCTTTATTTGACGCAGGGAAGTAGATATTGAGCCATTCTAAACGGCTCATCCGGATGAGCCGTTTATTTAGTGTATAGTTTTGTGATGAAAAGATGTGAATGGGCAGAGAAAGAGTCAATGCTTAAGTACCACGATAGTGAGTGGGGCGTGCCGGTATACAGTGATAAGAAACAATTTGAATTTTTAATTCTAGAAGGTGCTCAAGCGGGGCTTTCTTGGGAGACAGTTTTAAAGAAGCGAGAGAATTATAGAAAAGCATTTTCAAACTTTGACCCAGTAAAAATTTCAAAATACACAAAGAAAGATGTGGCTCGCATGATGAATGATGCGGGCATAATAAGGAATCGCTTGAAAATAGAATCTGCTGTTACCAATGCGAAAGCGTTTTTGGAAGTTAAGAAAGAATTCGGAACTTTTAGTAAATATATTTGGAGCTTTGTAGGTGGCAAGCCAGTAGTGAGTAAAAGAAAAAGTATGAAAGATATTCCAGCTACAAGCAAGGAGTCTGACTCCCTAAGTAAGGATTTGAAAAAAAGAGGGTTTAAGTTTGTGGGCTCAACTATTATGTACGCTCACATGCAGGCAACAGGCATGGTGAATGATCACGAGATAAGCTGCTTTAGGTATAAGGAAGTATAATTAACGCATGATAGAAAAAGCAATATTTGCAGCAGGGTGTTTTTGGAAAGTGGAAGAGGAGTTTAGAAAAGTCTCTGGGGTTGTTTCTGTGAAGGTTGGATACACCGGTGGCGAAAAGGAAAACCCAACATATAAAGAGGTTTGTAACACGGACACTGGGCACGCTGAGGCGGTTGAGGTTACATTTGATAGTGAAAAAGTTCCTTATAAAGGGCTTTTAGAGGCTTTCTGGAATATGCACGATCCAACACAAAAAGACAGACAAGGTTTTGACTTTGGGAGGCAATACCGCTCGGCTATATTTTATTTAAACGATAAGCAAAGAGAAGTGGCAGAGCGTTATAAGCAGGAATTAGATGAGTCTGGAAAATACGACAAAGAGATTGAGACTGAAATAACCCCCGCAGGGGTCTTTTGGGAGGCAGAAGAATATCATCAAAAGTATTTCGCAAAACAACGTAGCGAGGCATAAAAAATAGGATGATATAATCCTCATATGGAGAGGAGAATTATTGCTCATATTGATTTAGATGCTTTCTTTGCCTCTGTTGAAGAGAGGAATAACCCTTATCTAAAGGGGCTTCCTGTGGTTATAGGGAGTGACCCAGAGGGTGGACATGGCAGGGGTGTAGTATCAACCGCAAATTATAAAGCAAGGACATATGGAATACACTCGGCTCTTCCTATAGTAAAAGCATGGGTACTTTCTGAAGAGGCAAGAAAGCGCGGAGAACAAGCGTGCGCGTTTATAACCCCTTCCATGGGGCGCTACAGCGAAGCTTCTCTTGAAGTCTTTAATGTTGTTTCAAAATATTCTCCAACTTTGATGCAGACCGGAATTGATGAAGGGTGTATTGACCTTTCGCATTTAAAGACTTTTAAAAAGGCAATAGAGCAGATGGAGAAGATGAAACGTGAAATTAAAAAGAAGGTTAAGCTATCGTGCTCTGTCGGTATAGCGCCAAACAGACTAATGGCAAAAATTGCATCGGACTTTCAAAAGCCAAATGGTTTAACTGTCGTTCTTGCAAACGGTGTTGAGAAATTTTTGCGACCGCTTTCTATTAGGTCGCTTCCTGGAATTGGTCCAAAGGCGGAAATGAAGCTGAATCGTTTAAATGTGAGAACTATAGAGGATTTACAAAAACTTTCATGGCAGGAGCTTGAAGAGGGTTTTGGCAAACAGGGTTTTTCAATGTATGAGAAAGCGCGCGGTATTGATGAGAGGCTTCTTCAAGGCGAGGTAGCGAACAAATCAATTGGTAAGCACGAAACATTTAGCGAAGATACTAATAATCTTAATTTTGTACTTCAAAGATTATCTGGAATGACGGACGGCATAATAAAAAGCATGGAAAAGAAAAAGTTTTCAGGCTTCAATACCGTGGTGCTCACAATCAGGTTTTCTGACTTCACAACGTTCTCTCGCTCCATTACCACAAAGGAGATTATGAAGTTTCCAAAAGATTTAGAAATGAAAGCGGTGAAGTTGGTACTTCCGTTTTTTGAGGGAGTGAGTAACCCAGATGGCAAAGCGGTACGCTTGGTAGGGCTTAGAATAGAGAAATTAACCTAATTTGAGTCTATTCGTAAGTGGGTGTAAAATGGGGGTATATGAAAAAATTAATGTTGTTGGTTGCCCTTTTTGCGGTTGTAGCAATACCTGTTCATGCGGCAGTTTTTAGCGCAGCGGACGAATACTCTCTTTCAAAAGAGGAGGTTATTAATGATGATGTATACATTTCTGCTGGAAGCGTAGTTATTTCTGGACGAGTAAATGGCGACGTAATCTCTGGCGGTGGTAGTGTTTTAATAAATGGTCCGGTAAGGGGTGATGTAACTCTTGGTGGCGGAAACGTAAACGTTCTTGGACCAGTTGGAGATGATGTACGAGTGGCGGGTGGTCAAGTGACCATTGGAGAGAGTGTAGCAGGGGATTTGATAGCAGCGGGGGGTGTTGTCCACATAATTTCAGGTACCACTATTTCAGGTGAAGCAGTCCTAGCTGGTGGAAGAGTGGTTGTTGAAGGAACCATTAATGGCGATCTTAAAATCTATGCTGATGAAGTGATGCTAAGCGGTTCTGTAGGTGGAAACGTTGATGTAGTTTCAGGGAGAAAGTTTGAAATAGGAGAGAGCCTTCTTGTTGGTGGAAACTTTAAATATTCTGCGCCTGAAGAGGTTTTGTTTGGAGAGGGTGTGGTTGTTGGTGGTGAGACCATATTCAAACAAGTAGATGTACGAGGTGCATTTGAACCAAACTTCGGCGCAATTCTAGGCGCACTTTCTGTTGCCAAATTACTCCTACTTCTAATTGCTGGGCTTGTTGCTGTAAGACTCTTTGGACGATTCTCAGAGACTATTGGGAAAAATGCACTTGAAAACACAGGCAAGAACTTGCTCGTTGGATTTATTACTATGGTAGTAACGCCTGTGGTTATAATTTTGCTCATGGTGTCAGTCTTGGGAGTTCTGCTTGGCGCAGTTTCTCTTCTGGCGTTCTTACTTCTACTGGTCCTTACAAAGATTTTTGCTGGAATCGTAGTTGGTGCAGTTCTATCAAAATGGATAAAGAAAGAGGTTATCGTAGACTGGAAGTGGGCAACCTTAGGTATTACAGCCTTTTGGGTAATCGGCCTTGTGCCAGTTTTGGGATGGCTTGCGACGGTTGTATTTGGGCTAATAACATTTGGAGTTCTAGTGATGCTTGCATATGAAAAGATTTGGAAGAAACGCTAATATAGCAAAATATGAAGAAAACTAAGAAAGTATACTTACCAATGTGGATGCGGTATTGGATCATCCCACTCTTCGTCCTTATTGGTGCGCTTGTCTCTTATGAGGAGTTTATAAACCCAGCTACTAAAGGAGAACTCGGGTTAGTGGGGGCGGGCATCTTGGGTATAATATTTCTCGGAATGATAATAATGTTCTGGCTTATGACAGGAGGGAGACTTCCTTCTTACATTATTGAAGAGGAAGAGCAAAGCGAGTAAGGTGGACGCGAATAAGAAAAAAGAGAGAAGCGAGCGCATTTTGCGCATGCTTTCAATCCTTAAGAAGTTATATCCAGGGACCAAAACGGAGCTTAACTATGGAAATAATTGGGAGCTTTTGGTGGCTGTTGCACTTTCAGCACAGTGTACCGACAAGAGGGTGAATGAAGTTACCAAAACTCTTTTTAAAAAATACAAAAGACTGGAGGATTATGTAAATGCGGATCTTTCTGAATTTGAGAGCGACATACATTCAACTGGTTTCTACAAAAACAAAGCTAAAAATATTTTAGCGGCTGCAAAAGTCGTGAGAAATGATTTTGCAGGGGAAATCCCAAAAACAATAGCAGAGATGATAACTATTCCAGGAGTTGCAAGAAAGACGGCGAACGTTGTTTTAGGAAGCGCATACGGAATACATGAGGGTATAGCGGTGGACACTCATGTAAGGAGACTTGCACTTAAATACGACTTAACGGACTTTAAAGATCCCGTAAAAATAGAGCGAGATTTAATGGAAATTACGAGGGAGAAGGATTGGAAGTATGTAAATCACACGATGGTGATGTTTGGACGCTATATTTGTAAGGCAAATTGGCATGATTGTACCGAGCACCCTTTGACTGATATATATCCAAAAGCGGCAGATATTTGGCCAAAGTCCAAGTAAAAAGGCTCTAAATCAGCAATCCGTGCTACGGATTGCTGATTTATGGTTGCATATGCTTAAAAATATTATAGGATAGCTAACGTGGCCTTGGCATGGGTAAGTTTACTGCTCCTAGGAGGTTCATGTCCGCGACTGGGCGCTATGCCTGTACCATAATGGAAAGCACTGGTCGCGATGCATGGACGAGGACTCTAATAAAACGACCCAGCCAAGGTCACACTAATCGCCGCGACAGGGGTCGCGGCGATATTTGTTTTTATGCTAGGATTTGGGAATGAAGAAAAAGGTAGCTATTTTTGATGTTGACGGGACCATATTTCGCTCAAGTTTGGTGGTTGAGCTTACTGAAGCTCTGATAGATAAAGGTGTTTTCCCAAAGAGCACTGAAGCTGAATATAAAAAACAATATAAAAAATGGGTAGAGCGAGAGGGAGACTACGAGGCATATATAAATTCTCTCGTTGTAGCTTTTATGAAGAATATAAAAGGAATTCATTATGGAGATTTCAGTGACCTTGCAAATGAAGTAGTGGATGAACAAAATAAGCGCGTGTATCGCTATACAAGAGACCTTGTAAAAAGTTTAAAGAAGAAAAATTATTTCCTTCTAGCAATTTCGCAATCCCCCAAGACCATTTTAGATGGCTTTTGTAGGAGTCTTGGGTTTGATAAGGTTTATGGCCGAGTGTATGAACTTGGTCCGCAGGATAGGTTTACGGGAGTGGTTATAGATGAGCACTTGATAGAGAACAAAACTAATATAGTTTATCGTGCGATGGAGAAGGAAGGACTTACACTTAAAAATTCTATTGGTGTTGGGGATACAGAAGGGGATATATCTTTTCTTGAGATGGTAGATAACCCAATTTGCTTTAATCCAAACAGTAAATTATATAAACACGCAAAGCGTATGGACTGGAAGGTTGTCGTTGAGAGAAAGGATGTAATTTACGAGCTTTAGTGAGATATCCACATGTTGATTTGCTAAATCATGTTGGTACAATGATGACCGTTTTGTTCTTAAGTTTTAGATTATCGCCCACGGAGATCGGGCGAGTACAACAAAATCCCTCTATATTTATATTAGGAGGGATTTGTTGTTTCCACAGATTTGGATTTTTATATATACATATAGAGTATAATTAAGTAATGAAAATGTCAGTAGTTGTTGTGGTAGTTGCTATTCTGGCCGGACTTGGTTGGTATTTTTATTATGATTCAGACTCTGGCGGCGAGGAAGTGGTAGAGGAGGTAAGTTTTGGAGGGGCTCTTTTTGATAACGTATCTCAGCCAGTAGATAAGGCAACGGCAGCAATACCTGAGACAAATCCTCTTGAACAAGTTCAAGCAAACCCACTGGAGGGATATAAGAATCCATTTTCTAACTAAATTATGATACTTAAACTATCCAGGAGATCTTCAATTGCACTCGTAATACTAATGGCGGCGCTTTCAATTAGTGTTGGTTTTGTGGCGTCTGCGCAGGTTGTTGATGACCCATTTGCCAATATCAACTACCCAATAGCCGAGCTTGGAGGGTGTGAGGATAGAGATGCGTGTGAGTCCTATTGTAATACTCTTCTACATATTGATGAATGCATATCTTACGCCGATAGAAATGGTCTCCTGTCAGCTGAGGAGATAGCCGAAGCTAGGACTTTTGCTAAACTTGGTTCAAGTGGCCCTGGTGGGTGCGAAAACAGAGTAGAGTGCGACCGATTTTGTAGTGATATTAATAACATAAAGGAATGTATTGCTTTTGGGGAAAAGCACGGTCTAATAGACGATGAACATATTGGGGAAGCCAGAAAGGTGCTTAGTGCTATTGAAAGTGGCGCCAAACTTCCCGGAGGGTGTAGTAGTAAGGAATCTTGTGAAGCATATTGTGAAGACGGTGCACATATTTCCGAGTGTGTGGCTTTTGCAGAGGCGGCTGGGTTAATAAGTGCGGAAGAGCTTGTTGAAATAAGAAAATTTGAAGAAGTGCTTAAGTCTGGGAATACTCCTGGAAACTGTCAGGGACGCTCGCAGTGCGAAGCGTATTGTAAGGATGACAGCCATCTTGATGAATGTATTTCCTTTGCAGAGCGCTCAGGTGTAGCGTCTGCTGAAGATATTGAGAGGTTTAAGAAGACTGGTGGAAAAGGGCCTGGTGGATGTCGTGGGAGAGTTGAATGTGAAGCATTTTGTAATGACCCGTCAAATCAACAAGCTTGTTTTAAGTTTGCAAATGAGCATGATTTGTTGGGAGGTGAGGATAAGGAGAGACTAAACAGTGGCGTTAACCGCATCCGTGACGGGCTTTCTAAGGCGACGCCCGAGGTGTTGACTTGTTTGGAGGGAAAGCTCGGTGCGGATATTGTAGCGAAGATGAAAAGTGGAGACTTTTTCCCATCACCAAGAGTGGGAGAGGCAATGCGAGGATGTTTTGATAGGTTAAGTGGTCGTGATGAACATGAAGGGGATGGTTTTGAAAGAGATTCTGATAGAAGAAGACCATCTTCTAGAAATGAGAGAGGCTTTGACGGAAATAATAATGCAGATGCTGGTTTTGAGGATGAGCAATCTAGGAATGAGTTTACGGGCGATCGTTTTGAGAATTTCAAAGAAAACACGGATGGTTTTTCCATTCCACCGCGAGATTCATCTCGAGAGGAATTAGAGAAGTTTTTAAATGAGCATAATGATTTAGTGCCTGAGATAAGGGATGAAATAAAATCACAGATTGTTGATTCGTTTAGAAGAGAAGATGATTTTAATGGAGAATTTAGACGGGAAGATTCCTTTAGAGAGGAACATTTCGACGATTTCAGGGGTGACTTTGACGATAGAAATAACTTCGATAACTTTAAAAAAGATGATGATTTCAACGGGGATTTATATAGAGACTTTCGCCAAGAAGGAAGTTTTGAGCAGAGTAGTTTTGTTAAACCGGAGGACGCGGTATTTAGAAATGACACAAACCATTTAGAGTCTAATGATAGTTTTAAGAGGGACTTCCCAGACGGACGTGACGATTCTAATCCAACAAGTTTTGACCAGAGCTCGCCTAGTACGAGCTCTTTTGATTTGGAAGGCAACACGATTGATGTTTTTATAAATGAAGAGCACTCTTCTGAGGAGTCTTTTAATGATTCAAGCGCATCTCAATCCGAGCTTCAGTCAAAGGTGAAAAGGAATGCCTTTTTTGCAAACGTTTCCTCACTTTTGGAAGGTCTTTCTAGATAATATATACGAGAGTGACCGCCGGATTAGGATAAATCCGGCGGTCATTGCGTATAACTGAATTCACGCATTTCTTTTATAACCCACCAGATGACAAATATGGCAACTAGTATTGCCACTAGGATGGACCCCCCTTTAATGGCGCCATTGGCTGGAAATAGGTATGTCAATGTGAGCACAAATGATAAGGCGCCAAACGTTAATGATACAGCCCATTTTTGCCGAATTCGTTTTAATACGTGGTATATGTAGCCTGAGTGGCTCATGTCGGAATCTCCTCTCTCTAGTCTAGTGTGATTCTACCTTATTTGGAGTCTTTAAGTTTTGGGGTAAGTAGAAGGCTTGGTAGTAGAAGTAGTCCGAGGGCTAAGAATAGATATTGAAAGTCAAAGAAGAGAAGGACCAGCATACCTATTGTTGGTCCAATAATGTACCCAAGCGGACGCATAATTCTGAATATGCTTATATTGTCGGCGTCGTCTCCATTAACGTGCTTAAAGAAGTAGCTTTCAGTCATAATTTCGACAGCGCTAGCTCCAGTTCTGGTAAGAAATAGTACTGACGCCCAAAGAAGGAAATTGGCAGATGTTATAAAGGAAAGAGATATTGTAGAAATTATCATTAGGATAAATCCGAGGAACAGGATTTCTTTCTCTCCAAAAAATAAATCTGCGATTTTACCAAGCGGATACTCAAATAACGCGAACGGAATTAGCATTATTGCCGAAAGTATCCCAATCTCTGTTAATGTAAAGCCGATTTGAGTATGGAGGTATATCGGTGTGTATATCACCATAAATGTGAAGAAAAACCTTAGAAATAAGTGAAGTATTAATATATTTCGTAAGTCTCCTCGCTCACGTAGTTCATGGTAGTTTGAAAAAATCTTTAGCTTCTCATATTTTGGGTCATTAAAGCCTCTAAGGAATATTGATATTAATATTATGAAAGGTATAACAAGGGCCGCAGATACAAGATATATCGTCTCAAAAGGATATGTTTTAAGAACTAATCCAGCAGCTAGTGGAGCAGCTATTAGTGCTGTGTTTGTTGTTGTTAAAAACACTCCACGTATTGCCCCAGTACGACCCTCTCTTTTTGTTTGGTTTTCAAGAAATACATCAAGGCTCACTACAATGAGTGAATATGTTATTGGATATATAAGAAAGAGTGCAACTGTCGCCATTGTGGATTCTACTATGTATAATCCAACAAAAATCGCTCCTTCAACTGCCGCAAATGCTATAAGGGAGAGATAGTTACCTATTTTATTAAGTAAGCTGGGGAGGAGGTAAAGGGCAACAATACTTAATATTGAACCAAAAACATAAACTGCCCCGACTAAACTAGCTTCTACCCCGCGTTCTTCAAGAAAAGTTGAATTAAAGTAAATCGTGAAGAAAAAGTGGAAAGAGAAAACAAAGTTTATTAAGTATAGTGCGCCAAAGCTAAGTCTTCGGCGAAGTAGTTGGCGTGAAAATACCATCTTTAGATTATACTCCTAGGAGCACCGGTATAACGATGGGGTGTTTATTTGTTTTTTGTAGTAGGTAGCTTGCAACTACGTCAGTTAGGTTGTTTTTTATTGAGTCAAAGTCAATCGGATACGTGCCCATTGCTGTATCTTCAACACTCTTTTTTATGAGAAGCCTTGTTTGTTGTAGTAGGTCTTGGGATTCTCTCAAATAAACAAATCCACGAGAAATAATGTCTGGTGATTTTCTTAGTTTTCCAGTTTTAAGGTTGATTGTTACGATCACAACGAACATTCCGTCTTGGGACATATTTTTCCTGTCTCTTATGACTACGTCCTGCATATCTCCAACAGAGAAACCATCTACCATCATTGGGTTTGACGGTGCGGTTTCTTTTCTAACAATCATTTTATCTCCTTTTTCAATGTCTATTATTGTTCCGTTGTCAGCCACAACTATGTTGCTTTCAGGGAAGCCTGATTTTATCACTGCGTTTGCATGGCTTTGTGTCATTGAGCGATAGCCGTATGCTGGCATAAAGAATTTTGCCCCAACTTTTTTATTAATCCACACAAGTTCTCCCGTGTTTCCGTGCCCTGTTGAGTGTACGTCCGATGCTTTATAGTGGATTATTTTTCCAGCGTGCCTGTATAGGTTATCTTTTAGTCTTTGAACGGAAAGTTCGTTTCCTGGGATTACAGAAGAAGACAGCACCACAGTGTCACGTTTGGTTAACTTAACAAATTTGTGTCTACCTGAGGCGATGCGAGAAAGCGCTGCGAACTCTTCGCCTTGTGCACCAGTTGAGAGTATTACAATTTTATCTGGCGGGTAGTCTGACATTTCGTGTGACTGAATAAACGTACCTTTTTTTGGCTTTACGCGGTTCGCGCGTTCAGCTATTTCAAGGTTTGTTTTGATACTTCTTCCTTCTGTAACTATTTTCTTGTTTAGTCTCTCGCATATTTCAATAATTTTGATCATTCGCTCAAATTGCGATGCGAATGTGCCAATAATTATTCTTCCATCTGTATTCCTTATTATCTCCTCTAGAGTATCAAATACTCTTTGCTCTGGGATTGAAAAGCCGTCTTGTTGGGCATTCGTTGAGTCAGCAATAAACATTAGATTTTTCTCTTTTGAGAATTTTGACCAAGTTTCTTCTTCGCGCTTACTCGGTACTTCGTTGTCGTGGTCAAGTTTCAGGTCGCCACTTAAAACTATGTTCCCGTGCTTTGTTCCGATGATTACGCCAGTTGAGTCGGGAATAGAGTGTGTAACTGGGAAAGTCTTTATCTTCATTTTACCTAGAGTCACGGTGGTATTAGGGTCAAGCACTTTAACCTTTACATCTTTTAAATGCTGAAACTCTTCGTTTCGCTTTTTAATCATTAAGGAAGTTAATTCACTTGTGTAAATGGGTGGGTTGCCCATTCTCTCCATTACGTAAGGGATTCCGCCGATATGGTCTAGGTGGCCATGCGTGATAATGAGGGCTCTAATTTTTTTCTTTCTTTTTTCAAGGTACGTGGTGTTTGGAAGTACGTAATCAACCCCAGGTGCCTCTTCTGAAACAAATTGAAATCCAGCGTCAATAACAACCATGTCATCTTCTGTCTCAACTATTGTCATATTTCTTCCAACTTCCTCAACCCCTCCGAGTGGGATCACGCGTACTGTGTCAGGTCCTGGGTTGGGAGCGTTATCTTCTTTGCTTCTGGCAGGAGAAGAGCTAGGTGGGTAGGGGGTTCTTCTTTGCATTCGTCGGCCGGTAGTTTTTTTGTCAGACGCACTTTTGGATGGTCTTTTGGCGGTAGACCTTCTTGTGGTGTTTGTTTTACTAGGAGTACTTGTAGTTTTTCTTGGTGGCATGTTAATAAATTTTTATAATTAGTTACTAAAGAAATTCCATACTCTATCTGTTTCTATGTACCACTCATGGACATTTAGGAACCGCTCGGCTGGAGTGGTCACTGATCCAAGGGACAGTCCTTTTATTTGTTTTGGAATCACATATATAAAATCTGGGGAATAAAGAAAAATTGCTGGGGAGTCAGTCTTTACTTCTTTTTCAAAATCCTTGTATGAGTCAATTTGTGTGCGTTTGTCTGTGGCGGTCCTTCCTTTTTCAAGGAGTGCGTCGGCTGTTATGTTTGCATAAAGAGCTATGTTTAGCCCAGGGTCGTTTCTTTGTGAGGAGTGCCAGAATGCAAAGAGATCAAGTTCTCGTCCGACTATTTCTCCAAATAGAAGGGAGCTGTATTTTCTTGGCCTGATGACATTTTGATTGAGGTCGCTAACGTCAAATATCTGAAGGTCAACCTTTACGCCAAGTTTTTCCCAAGAAGTGACAATAAGTTTAGATATGTCTTTAAGTTCGTTAACATTTGATGTGGAAAGAGAAAACGATAGATCCCCTTTGCTTTTATGAGTCCAGAGTAAGTTTTCTTCGTCAAATTTCCAACCACCACTCTCAAGTATGTCTTTGGCTTCTGCAACTCTTTCTTTTTCGTTATATTCTTCGCTTGTATGATCGCTACTTCTCGGCAATAACTCTGGTGGAATTGGGCCATTTATTATTGTTGCATACCCACCAAGGACCTCATCTACTATACCTTCCTTGTCTATTACGACATCAAGTGCGCGTCTTACTTCGTAGTTTGAGAATATCGGCGCTTGATTTTGGTTAAAGAATATCGCAAAAATCCTAGGAAGTGGTACTTGTTCAACTCGCTTTGGGTTTATCTCTTTTAGTGACTTTGATGCGACACTGTTTAGGGCGTCTATCTGACCTTTTTTATAGCTTAATAGAAGTTCATCCTCTCCGGTGTAGAAATTAAATGTAAGAGTGTTTATGTATGGCTTGCCCAATGTATATTTATCAAATGCTTCCAGTTTATAGTGTTCGGGAACTCCCGAACCATTCCTCTCAATCTTTTTTATTTTATATGGCCCAGAACCAATTGGTTCTGTGTTTCGGTCGCTAAATGGAAACTGTTCAGGCTCCACTTCCTTCCATATATGAGAAGGAAGTATTCCGATGGTCACATTTTCAAGAAAAGGAGCATATGGTCTAAGAAGAGTAAAGACAACCTCATGGTCGCTTATTTTTTCAACACCAACACCGTCCCAGTTGGCTCTTTTAGGACTCTTAAGGACTGGGTCTTTTGCACGGAGTATCGTAAAGACAATGTCGTCTGTTGTAACCGACACCCCATCATGAAATACTGCGTCTTCTTTAATAACAAAGCTGTATGTTAGTCCATCATCCGCTATGGTGTAGCTTTCGGCTAGGTCGTGCACAAACCCTCTGTCAGGAGTTGCGCGAAGTAGTCCAGAGTACAGCAGTGCCGTAAGGTCTCTGTCGGCGTCTGTTGTCGCAAGAATAGGGTTAATAAAGCGCGGAAAGCCGACTACTCCTTCTGTTAGTGTGCCACCATAAGCTGGCACGTCGCTCACTAAAAAGCGGTTAACTGAGTTTAAGAGCATTAAAGTCGTTATCACCAAAAAACCAATAAGCGCTCCAAAAATCACTTTTTCAAAAGGTGAAAGATCTTTTATTATATTTTTTAGTGCCTTCTCTATTGGGAGTTCAAACCTCCTTAGCAAAAAGCTAAATTTGTCGTTCACGTGTTTTGTATCTCAAAATAGAGATTTATTTAATATTAGATAATGAGTGCGATAAAAGCAGATAGTACAAAAAGTACACCAATTACAATAGTTCCGTAGAAGAGAGTCTTTTCAACACCGCGTCTAGTGTGATACCCAGAGCTGAAATTGTCTCCCCCAAAAGCTCCCCCAAGACCAGCGCCAGTCTGCTGAAGCAGAACCGAGATGACCAATAGGATGGAGAGCGTTATCTGTATATATGGCAGAAATGCCTCTAGTGCTTCCATTTGCAAAAGAGTATAGCATTAGTACTTTATTTGGCAAGTAGTTTAAAACGTATGAATTCATTGACATAGGCATCTCGTAAGTCTATAATCCAGCGCATAAATTAACTTATTGTGAAAATGGTAAAAAAAACAACAATTACTCCACTTAGCGATAGGGTACTAGTAAAGCCACTTGGGCTAGAGGATACGGAGAGGAAGTTGCCTTCAGGAATAATCATCCCTGATACGGTTGATAAAGAAAAGCCCGAACAAGGGAAGGTGGTAGCCGTTGGTGTAGGCAAGCATGATGATAATGGCAACCTTATTCCTGTCGGGGTTAAGGTTGGAGATAGAGTTGTGTTTGCAAAATACGGCTACGAGGAGATTAAGGTGGACGGTGAGGAGTACTATATCCTTCGGGAGGAGCAGATTTTAGCGGTAATTAAGTAATAAAATGGCTAAAAACATTGTATTTAACGAAGAAGCTAGAAAGTTACTTAAGGACGGGGTGGACAAAGTGGCAAACGCTGTAAAGGTAACTCTTGGTCCTCGTGGACGTAATGTTGTATTAGATAAAGGATACGGGGCGCCAACTATTACAAATGATGGGGTTTCGATAGCAAGAGAGATTACTCTTAAAGACAAAGTTGAAAACCTTGGTGCCGAGATTACTAAAGAAGTCGCAAATAAGACAAACGAAATTGCTGGAGATGGAACCACGACTTCAGTTGTTATTATGCAGTCTCTTATTGAGGAGGGGATGAAAGAGACTTCAAAAGGGGCAAGCGCTATGGCAATAAGAAGTGGAATAGAGCATGCAACAGAGCGCGCGGTAGACATTCTTCGTAAAATTTCAAAACCAATAGCCGGGAAAGGTGAAATAAAGCAAGTCGCTACAATCTCAGCTGAGTCAGAGGACATAGGAAGCGTTATTTCAGAGACTATTAATACGGTTGGGATAAATGGAGTGGTAACTGTTGAGGAGAGTCAGTCATTTGGAATTGAAAAGGAGGTGGTAGAAGGACTAGAGTTTGATAAGGGCTATGTCTCTCCTTATATGATTACAAATGGAGAGAGGATGGAGGCAGAATATAAGGATGCATCTATTTTAATTACGGATAAAAAAATTTCTTCTATTCAAGAGATAGTGCCACTTCTTGAAAAGCTCGCTCAAACTGGTAAAAAAGATTTAGTAATTATTGCTGAAGACGTTGACGGTGAAGCACTTGCAACTCTTGTTGTAAATAAACTACGAGGTGCGTTTAATGTACTTGCAATCAAAGCACCTGGATATGGTGACAGGAAGAAGGAGGTGCTAGAGGACATTGCTATTACGACAGGAGGTCAGGTGGTATCGGAGGACGTTGGAATGAAGCTTGACGGTGTTGAGCTATCGGTGCTTGGGCATGCCAGTAGAGTTGTTTCTACAAAAGATAAGACTGTGATTGTAGGAGGAAAAGGAAAGAAAGCGGCAATATCTGAGCGCGTAGCACAACTCCAGACTCAATTAGCATCAACGGACTCTAAGTTTGATAAAGAGAAAATAGAAGAGCGTGTTGCAAAACTCTCCGGTGGGGTAGCTGTTATTCGCGTTGGTGCAGCAACCGAAACTGAAATGAAGTACCTCAAGCTTAAGATTGAGGATGCTGTGAATGCTACAAAGGCGGCTATTGAAGAGGGAATAGTACCGGGTGGTGGCACTGCTCTTATTAAGGTGTCTGAGAAACTTGAAAAAGAATTTGAAGCAGAGAAAAGTAAAATGAGCGCTGAAGAGAAGGTTGGATTTAGTCTTGTAATAAAGGCGCTTGAAATGCCACTTAAACAAATTGCTCACAACGCAGGAAAAGACGACGGCTCTGTAATAGTTTCAAAAGTTAAAGCTGGAAAAGCAAATGCGGGATATGACGCCGCCAAGGACGAAATAGTTGATGACATGCTTGCTGCTGGAATTATTGATCCAGTAAAAGTAACTCGCTCTGGACTTCAAAATGCAGCGAGTGCAGCGGCAATACTTCTTACCACTGAAGTTGCAATTGCAGATGAGCCTGAAGAGAGCAAGGGGGGAATGCCTGCTATGCCAGATATGGGTGGTATGGGAGGTATGATGTAACTGGAAGTATTAACAATAAGCAGGCATGGATTATTTTTTAAAATAAGGCAGGTTGTTCATGCCGTTAAACTTTAGTGTTAATATTTATTTGAACACTTTATAGGAGGTGAAGACCATGAAGTTTTATAGATCTTTTTGTGCCACTGTTTTGGAGGTGGTGCGGGCACTAGCAACTCGCTCTAAGAACGAGGAGGTTGAGCTTGTTCGTGTGTTGACGCTGATGCTCATGGCGTCAGCAGTATTGGGAGTCATCACAGCGATGCTGCCAATACGGCCTGATATACTTTTCTCTGTCGGGATACTGGCTGCATTCCTCGTCTATGTTTGCTGGTCTGTATTTTGGATTGTCAAACATAGAAGAAGGAATGGTTGCCAATAACGCTACCTCCCGCAATCAACGAGCTTGGTCCCGCGATGCAATATGCATTGCGGGCCCTCTTTTCTTTAAAAACATCTTTTATATTTACTTTACAATTCTTCGTGATACAATCTCTGAACATGAACATACTATATATAGTAATTGGAGCAGTTGTAGTTGTGCTTTTGTGGGTAGTGTTTGCCTACAACAGCTTTGTGCGTATGGTAAATCGTGCTGAGGAAGCATGGGCTGACATAGATGTACAGCTTAAGAGACGTTATGACTTAATCCCCAACTTAATAAGTACAGTTAAGGGGTACGCTGCGCACGAGAAGGATACATTTGAGAAAGTAACAGAAATGCGTACCTCTGCTATGAATGCAGGCTCTGTTGAGGAACATGCTAAGGCAGAGAACATGCTTACAGGGGCACTTAAGTCTCTTTTTGCGGTTTCAGAAAATTATCCAGACCTAAAAGCAAATGAGAATTTTCTTGAACTTCAAAGGGAACTTTCTGACACAGAAAATAAGATTCAAGCGGCGAGGCGTTTCTACAATACAAATGTACGAGACTTAAACACAGCACTTCAAAGTTTTCCGCAAAATATAGTAGGAAATATGTTTAAGTTTGAGGAGCGTGACTTCTTTGAGCTTGACGAGA
>JADHUY010000007.1 GCA_016784305.1 Parcubacteria group bacterium | reverse complement strand
TTTCTGGAAATGGTGGTAGTGGACCTGGAGGCAACATATCTATAATCGGAGGGAACTCCGCAACTCTTACATTTGCTTGTGTAGACTCAACATCAAGTTCGGGTGTGAACTTCTCAACTGGTGGTGCGCCTTCTGGCTCTGTAGTAGTTTCTCCAGTTATAAGTACGCAATTTACGGTGATTTGCTCCAATGGGGGACAGAACTTTGTTAACGTAAATGTATTTTGGCCAGTATTAAATATTTCAGCTAATCCAACGAGAGTGAAAGCGGAGAATGTTTCATTAATCACCTGGTCAACACTAGGGGATGATGACATTCTTTCTTGTTCAGTCTCTGGTCCTAATTTCTTTGCAAGTGGAAAGAGTGGCTCAAAGGTGACAGCACCCATAACCGAGGAGAGTACGTACACACTTACGTGTCCTACAACAGAGAATACTTTGTCTGTGGACGCAACTGTGAAGCTAGTGCCTGCGTTTGAGGAGTTTTAAATTTAATTTTTGAAGTGTACAGAATTAACTCTAGAGCTAGCTCTGGAGTTAATTTGTGCGATACCTGCCTGCGCAGGCAGGTATCGCACAAATTTAGGTGTTTGTCTGTTACTATTGAATCAACTCAAGAGTTAATTATTGAAACACAAAACCACTATGATATATCGTATGGTTTTATGTTTTAAGATTTGGAGTTGGGTTTCTAGGTCACTATGTTTTATAAATAGGATTCGACCACACATCGCTTAGCAGCGATAGCGAGTTAGTGATGGGTGCAATTGTGGGGTCGAGTTTCTAGGTCACTACGTTCCCAAGAACTCCCTCCCCGAACTCATTCGTTTCTTTCTTTAGGAAAGAGAAAGAAACATCATTCCGTTTGGCACATAGGCACGAAAGCAAACTGCTTTGCTTTCGTGCCTATGTGCCCTCGCCAGGTTCGTCCTGACGGTCACTAAGCTCGTAAACTCGCTAAGTACCGCGGGACACACCTCACTGTCCCTCGTAGACCTCGGGACATGTTCCGGCGTTCGAATCCTGACGAAGTGTGCGCAAGCACACTTCTCCTCGGGCACATTCGCTCGTGCCTCACTCATGTGCCCTCGCCAGGATTCGAACCTGGATCGCAAGTTCCGCAAACTTGTATTCTATCCCTTGAACTACGAGGGCGATGTTAATGAATGTAGCACTTTTTGCTCGTAATAAGCAACGATAAACCGCTTAAAACCTTGACAAAACAAGGCTTTTGTGGGTATAGTTTGTTTAGATTAGAGTTCAATGCCAACTGTGGCGTTGAAATAGCAAGAGGGGATTCCCCATGTCGTTTTACAGATTACTACTTGGCGCGGCCGCTCTATTCCTATCGCTTGCTGGCTGTGCTGATACAAAGGTAGCTATGTTTACCCCCGCCACCGATCGCATTTATTTTTCAGAATGCGAAGTCAGTGTGAAGAAGGGATGGTTGAAAGAGGTGGAGGATGCGCCCAAAGGTAATGCATTGTTTGGTCAATGGCGTGGAGTGTTTGCTAATTCCAGTGGCAGAGGGTGTGGTTTGCTGTTAATCACTCCAATGCCGGACGCCCCCAATATGGCGAAGGTTCGTTATTGTCACGCGAGGATGCTTGTCGACAGGTGCGTTTATGCTGAAGTTGAAGGTATTGCCTCTGGTGAGTTGCTAATCGCTAAAAATGGCCGCTTTTTAACAATGAGGCTTTTGGAGGGCGGGAGAATGTGGGTTGAAATCCACAGGTTTGCCGACAATAAGTTTGCGGCGGACACAGTCTTTAAAAAGTTCACAGGTGGAGCGAAAGTAACATCGCTTGAGCAAGATTGAAGGGATTTGTCGCGCCGCCTGGGGAACCCCCTGGGCGGTGTATTTTTTTATTCACAAAATATTTGTAGTTTCGTACAATATTTGTATAAATCGGGTACTATTAGTTTGTGGTATTTAAGTTTTAATTAAATAAGGAGAATGATAATAAAGAATACATATAGCCACTTTAAATTTCTAATATTTATTGTGTTCGTTGCGGTTGCGATCCTAAGTTTTTCATTTTTAGCAGTCGGGACTGTTTTTGCTGATGGTGATAGTGGACCTGGGGATGGAAGTGGTGCTGATGCTGATGCTGCCGGTGCTTTTGGTGGGTGCGAAGGCAATGTTGGGCAAACCTGTTATTCTTCATACAACTCATGTAGCCAAAGAACAAGTGGCACGATTGATTGTAGTGGCAACTGCTCTGTAAGCAGTGCTCCGCCAAATCCAAGCGGATATGGCAACACCTGCTATTCAAGTAGTAACTCATGCGGTCAAAGAAACAGCGGAACCATTCAATGTAATGGATCATGTTCGGCAAGCACTCCGTCTAATCCTAGCGGTTACGGTAATACTTGCTACTCTTCATATAATTCATGCGGTCAAAGAAATAGCGGAACAATCCAATGTAATGGTTCATGCTCCGCAAGCACTCCATCTAATCCTAGTGGCTACGGCAACACTTGCTACTCATCTGCGAATGCTTGTGGACAGACTTCAGCCGGGGCTATCCAATGTAATGGCTCATGTTCTGCCAGCACTCCTTCTAACCCGAGCGGATATGGCAACAGTTGTCAGTCAGCGGCCAACTCGTGCGGTCAGACAAACAGTGGAACCATTCAATGTAATGGCTCATGCTCGGCTAGTACTCCAGCCGAATCTGGGTGTGTGCCGACGCCACCATCTTTTTCAACTAATAAACCTGAGGTAATCCTAGGCCAGTCAGCGACACTTACTTGGTCTTGTTCAAACTCAACATCTAGCTCTGGCTCTAATTTCTCAACAGGAGGTGCTACCTCTGGGTCTGTTCAGGTTTCTCCAACAATAGATACACAGTTTATTGTAGTGTGTTCAAACGGAGGACAGGCGTCAGTTGATGTAAGTGTATTCTGGCCGGTTCTAGATATTTCGGCTGACCCAGATAAGGTTAAACCAGGAGACACATCATTAATCACGTGGTCAACGCTTGGGGATGATGACATTATTTCTTGTTCAGTAACAGGCCCAAACTTTAGTGCCACAGGGAAAGATGGTTCTCAAGTAACTGCACCAATCGTAGAAGAAAGTACATATACACTAACGTGCCAAACTACAAGAAATATAAGGACAGAAAATACGACCGTAACATTAACTCCTAGCTTTGAAGAGTTTTAGTTAGAAACCAAAAAATTCTAATATCTTATGTGAGATTGGTTCAGCTATTTCCTCTTCCGGGAGATGCTCTCTTAGTATTGTTTGAAGAGCTTCAATATCTACGTCAATTAGAGATATGACAATGTAGGGCATTAGGAATTTCTCTGAACTTATGATGACTTTAGGATCTTCGTCATCGTGTACTATCGTGAATGCTTCAAGTGTTTTGTATGGATAGAGTATCCGATCTACCGCCACGCCATTCTTGTTAACTTCAAAGTGTGTTAAATGCGGCCTGCGTGCCGCAAATAGAGCAAGGGTGAGAGCACCTATCAATATTAAAAGAGCAAATAGTAAATTTTTAAATATTATCGCTGTGATTGAACTTGATACAGCAATAATGCCAAGCGCCCAAAACCAGTCAGCGCTCTTCTCGCTAAATTCATATTCATATCCTTGCCAACGTATAGGTTCCATATTTATTGTTTAAGGTTTTATTGTGTTGCCGCAGCCTTGGTTGTATCCAAATATACTGTCTGTATCTAAACAAAATGTAAGTGTGTAGTCGCCACCACTATTGTCTGATTGATAAGTATATACACTGTTTGGATGATTTGGGTCTGGTGGTACTTCAGGTATTACATTCCTTGCCTCGAGCGCAAGGGAAAATGAGTCTTCTCCTGTTATGATAATAGTAGTTGGGTGGACGGGGAATTTACCGACTTCTATTTGGTACAGTGAAAGAGCTTTTTGTATTTCTTTAACCTGATCAAGTCTTCCGGTGTCGCGAGCTTTTAGTTGCGAACTACCAATCATTACAATAAGTCCACTTGAGAGGATTGCTATAATTGCTACCACTACTAAGAGCTCCATTATTGAAAATCCGCGGTTCATTAACTAAATGGTAGCACGTAGTGTATAAGTTTATGTGAGAGTGGTGTGGTTATTTTGAAGTAATATACTTAAAACGCGGAACCATTTCTCCATTTACTTCTATTTCTTCTTTAAATATTTCAAGAGGTCTAACCCACATAGCGTTTTTACCAAACTCTTTAGAATCAGATAGGTCAATATAAACTACCAGTTGTTCTAATGGCTCACTATGGTTTGCAGTGCCGATTACTTCGCAGGTCTTTCCTTTGTAGTGTTTGTACTTTCCTAGTTTTATGTCTTTATGCATGCGGTGTTTGGTTACTTTTTCTTAGTGTACGAAAACAGGTGGCATAAAGCCACCTGTTTTCGTAATTGCGGAGGGGACAGGACTCGAACCTGCAAGCGCTTGCGCGCGACGGTTTTCAAGACCGCTGGAATACCATTCTCCGCACCCCTCCGAGAGTATTGTTACAATTTTTTCGCTAATTTGCCAACCCTGTTACAATTGCCCTATGAAACTTATGGGAATTGATTATGGTACTAAGAGGATTGGACTGGCCCTTTCTGATGACTCAGGAGTCTTGGCTTTCCCTCACAAGATAATAGAAAGCTCACCTGGGGCACTAGATGAGGTGCTTAATATTGTAAAAGATGAGAAAGTGGATAGGGTTGTTATAGGTGAGTCCAAAGACTTCAAGGGGGTGGATAACAGGGTTATGGCTGACGTTGAAGATTTTAAAAAGGGGCTTGAAGAAAATGATGTAGAGGTTCACCTTGAGCCCGAATATCTAACATCAGTTGAATCACGTCGTGATGCACCAAAGGGTATAAAGACGGATGACGTAGCAGCAGCTTTGATACTTCAGAGATATCTTGAGAAGCTCAATAATAATAAATAACAAATAAATAAAGATGGAAACAAAAGAAGAAATTAGCTATGAGGATTTTCAGAAGCTAGATGTGCGCATGGGGAAAGTATTAAGTGCAGAGCGTATTCCTGAAACAGATAAATTACTAAAACTCTCTGTAGACTTTGGAGATGAGGCAAGGCAAATAGTTTCAGGTATTGCTGAATATGTATCAGAGGACGATATAGTGGGCAAGCTTTATCCGTTTGTTGTGAATCTAAAGACTAGGACTATAAAGGGAGAGGAAAGTAATGGAATGATTATGGCGGTAAGTACTGAAGAGGGCGACTTTGCACTTCTAATACCGCATGCTCCTGTTCCGGCTGGAAGCAAAATAAAATAATGCTTGAAGAATTTGATAAAGAAGAAAGGCGTGGTGTTAAATGGTTTAAGGAGCGTGCGGAAGGCACCGGTGCTAAATGGTGGCTGGCTTTCCTTTCTTTCACGGAGTCTTCTTTTCTTTTTATTCCGCCCGATCTTTTGCTTGTTGCTATTCTTTTAGTCAGTTCAAAGAGGTGGGCGTACTACGCTTTTTTGACTACAGTGTTTGCGGTCTTAGGCGCGGTGTTTGGCTACGTTATAGGGGCGTCTTTTTATGACGTTGTTGGAGCTAGGGTTGTAGATTTTTACGGACTGACAGACGAGTTTGCAAAAGTTGGTGAGCAATTTAATGGGAATTCAGCACTCATTGTTTTCATTGCAGCGTTTACACCTATTCCATATAAGGTGTTTGTGCTTGCTGGCGGGTTTTTCAAAATTAATTTTGTAATCTTTATATTGGCTTCACTTGTGGGGCGTGGTTTGAGATACTTTTTGGTGGCTTACTTGACGCATTTATACGGCGAGAGAGCAATTTCTATACTTAAGAAGCACACCCGTATCGTTACGATTATTGCAGTGGCAATAATAGTCGTTGCACTTTTTAGTGCGGTACTTCTTTAGAGGGCTTTAATATATTAGGTTTATTTGTTACGTTTTAGTGGTCCCTATAGCTCAACGGATAGAGCATCAGCCTTCTAAGCTGCAGATCGAGGTTCGATTCCTCGTGGGGACACCAAGGTAAACAAAAAGGGCGCGCAATTTGCGCGCCCTTTTTGTTTAGGAAGCAAACTACTTTGCTTCCGTGCCTTGGTGTCAGGCGGAGCCATATTGCGCGAAGCGCGAAGGCGAGCCGGGGTCGAGCGCACTTAGTATTTTGAATTCATGAAAAATACTTAGTGACGGGTGACCACAAGGTAAACTTGCCCGGGCAGGAGGTCCTTAACGAGCCTGCGAGTCCTGCCTGCCGGCAGGCAGGTTAGAAACCTGACGCCACAAAGATTGCGAAGGAGTCTGGGTAGGAGCCACTTACACAATTACTCCAGTATACTGGAGTAATTGTGGTTAGTGAGCTGACGCCGATCTCTCACAATTTGTACGATACCTGCCTGCGCAGGCAGGTATCGTACAAATTAGTATTTACGTTTAAACTTCTGAACTAACTTTAGAGCTAGCTCTAAAGTTAATTTTTAAAACACTAAAACCTTACGATACATCGTAAGGTTTTAGTGTAAGGAGTTAAAAGTGTGGGCGATGAGGGATTCGAACCCCCGACCTGATGAGTGTAAATCAACTGCTCTAGCCAACTGAGCTAATCGCCCAATAACAAGCAGTATATAGAAAATATTGTGTATTTCAATGTATGCTAGTTGAATGCAAGAAATAAAGTGTAAAATCTCGGGCAAGGTTCAAATGGTGATGTTTCGTGACTTTATACAAAGGAAGGCACGAACACTTGCCCTTCGTGGTACAGTTGAAAATCTCCAAGACGGTTCTGTTGAGGTTGTGGCGCAAGGAAGAGAAGAAGATTTAGAGACATTAATAGAGTATTTAAATAAGGGACCGTTTCTGGCACGTGTTTTACGCGTAAGTGTGGACTGGAGGGAACCTAGCAGGGAGTTTGAGGGTTTTAAAATTATCTACTGATATATGACACCAAAATCTATTGGAATAATAATGGACGGCAATCGCAGGTGGGCGAAAGAGCAGGGGCTACCAACGCTAGAGGGTCATAGACGTGGCGCAAAAAAACTAAAGGAAGTTATAGGCTGGAATAAGGACGCAGGGGTTCCACATTTAACCGTGTACGCTCTTTCAACGGAAAATTGGAATAGACCAAAGGAAGAAGTTGCCTACTTATTGGACCTTCTTTACACTTTTATAAAGAACGAGCTTGAAGAGATAAAAAGAGAAGGAATAAGAATATATTTCCCTGGAGATAGAGAGAGGTTTCCACAAAATTTGCAGGATTTAATGAACGATACAGAAAAAGAGACCGAGGAGAACGAAGAGCACACTCTCTCTATTGCTATGTCATATGGTGGACGGGCTGAACTAGTTAACGCAACAAATGAGTTGATAAAAAAAGGAAAGGAGGTGACGGAAGAGGATATAGCAAAAGAACTTTGGACTAGCCCTCTACCTGATCCAGACATAATAATACGCACTGGCGGAGAGCGCAGATTATCTGGCTTTCTTACATGGCAGTCCGTTTACTCGGAACTTTTTTTCATAGATACATACTGGCCAGCTTTCACTCGGGAAGAATTTAGTTCAATATTAAAGGAGTATGGAGAAAGGGAGCGGAGGCATGGAAAATAACATTGAAATAATTCATGAAGATAGTGATGTACTGGTAATAAATAAGCCGGCAGGTTTGATGATGCACCCTGATGGAAGAGGAGATGAGAAAACACTTGTTGACTGGCTACTTTCTAAATATCCGAGCATTAAGGGTATAGGAGAGAGTGAGGATAGGCCTGGAATTGTACACAGGATTGATAAGGAGACGTCCGGAGTTTTAATAATTGCTAAAACACAAGATTCGTTTATTAATTTAAAGGAGCAATTCAAGGAGCGAGAAGCTAGGAAAGAATATAGAGCGTTTGTGTATGGTGAGGTGAAGTTAGATAAGGGTGTGATTGATAGACCTATTGGCAAAAGCAGTACTGACTTTAGACTTCGCTCAGCACAAAGAGGGGCACGAGGAGTAATGAGGGAAGCGATAACGGAATACGAAGTTTTAAATAGAAGCAATGGATTTAGCTATATGGCAGTTTATCCTAAGACAGGAAGAACACACCAAATTCGTGCGCACTTTAAGGCAATAAATTATCCAGTAGTGTGCGACAAACTTTACGCACCAAAAAGAGAGTGTGCACTTGGCTTTGATCGCCTTGCTCTTCATGCGCACAGGTTGGCAATTGTACTTCTATCTGGTGAGATTGGAGAGTTTGAGGCACCAATTCCAGAGGATTTTAAAAACGCTCTAAAAGGGCTTAACATTGCCGAGGTCTAAAGGCTGTGTTAGAGTACTCTCGTTATATGGAACAGGCAGTAATTTCACCAGTAAATATAGAAGACAGAAAAAACATCGGTATAAGGCCGGGGGATACTGTTCGTGTTTGGCAAAAAATCCAAGAAAAAGGAAAGACAAGGCTTCAGGCTTTTGAGGGTGTGGTACTAGCTCGCAAGCATGGCAATGAAGCAGGAGGAACATTTACTGTGCGAAGAATGACTGGGGGCATTGGTGTTGAGAAGATTTATCCTCTTTATTCTCCGATGATAGATAGAGTTGAAATAGTTAAGCGAGCAAAGGTGCGCCGTGCAAAGCTTTATCACATAAGGGAGAAAGTAACCCGCGAGATTCGTCGCGCTATGAGAAGGATGCAAATAGTAGATCTTAAAACAATGAGCGACACCGAAGAGAAAACAAAGGCTGCTCTAAAGGAGGCCGAAGAGGCTGCTAAGGAGGCTGAAGTAGAGGCAGAGCCAGAAGAAGTAAAAGAAGAGGTTGTAGTAGAGGAAGAAAAGGTTGAAGAAGCTGACCCTGCAGTTAGCGAAGAAACTCCTAAAGAGGACGCGAAGGAGACTAAAACTAGCTCTGCTAGTTCGTCCGATCAGCCAGAGGCTGATTTAGGAAAGAAAGAGTAAGCACGCACACCAACTTCGGCATAGTTGGTGTTAGGGTAAAATACTGGTAGGCCCAGGTGGCGGAATTAGTAGACGCGCTAGCTTGAGGGGCTAGTGTCCTTACGGACGTGCAGGTGCAATTCCTGTCCTGGGCACAAGAGTGAAAAATCAATGCATAGAAGCTCATTCTGCGTCGCTCGGCTCCCAAATCGTACAGTTTTTGGGAACGAAATTGAAAACGCGGTTTTTGGTTGAAAAGAAGTTTTTTGAATTCACTTTAAGTGGCTCACAATAGCCGTTTTTGATTTACAACCTCTTGACAACCAGTACAGACCGTGCTATTTTTTTGTAGTTGAACATTGACTACTATACGTATTCGCCATAGCGCATAGGTGCCCACTTAGCTACTGGAAGCTTGTGCGCTATGGCGAAACGCACTCGAACTATCTTTAATGTCATACACCAAAAGGAAAAAGTTCGTGCTAAAATATCCAACAAAGTAGAGTTGGTTATTTCATACATTTAGCACCATATGTTTCTTACAAAAAACGTTTCTTTGGCAAGTTCAACCGGTTTTATGGTGGCCCTACTTTCGTCACTCCTTGCCGTAGTAATACTTGCGCCACACAATATAATCACTCTATTTATTGTCCTTGGTCAGGCGCATTTTATCATTTCTTATATATACCAGTGGAGAGCAGGAAAGATTGGGGTTAAATTTGTCCTACTATACGCGGCCGCATTAGGGTTTCTGTGGGCGCTTATATTGTCTGCTCCGCAAAAAGAGTCACTGTTTCTTGTGATGGCAGGAATAATATTTGCTATTCATTTTTTTGTTGATGAGCTTTACGTGGCGCATACTAAATTCACTCTAGAGAGATCACTGGTTGGGGTGGGATTCGTGCTTTTATACAGTGCACTTCTATTTAAAGATGGATATGCAATTGATTTTGGATTTTTCTTGCCACTGCTTGCTTTATTTCTGAGCCTTCCATTTATTGTTAAGGCGATTCAGAGAAAGGAGCTAAATGCATCTGAGATGTTAATTCTTACTAGTAGTGCCGTTTTAGTGATGGTTAACCTTATGGACGTGAAGATAAGTATTGAGGCCATGCTCGGTTTTATTGTTCTTTTTCATTACGCTAGATGGTATATCTTCTATACTTTCCGTTCTATTGAGGTCAGTAAGGGGCAACTAAAGAAATATGTATTTAATATTTTGGTTGTTAATACTTTAGTAATAGGGGCATATTTTCTATACACATATACCTCATCTGCACCTGTTCTTGTGTATATGTTTGACCAAACGTATTTTTTCGCATGGACAATATTACATATTTTGTTTTCAGCAAACTTTGAGCGCTTAACTGCACTACAAGAACTATGAAGCAAAAGTTTTATCGTATAGCAAAAGAATATGAGACTCTCATGGAAAAATCTTCTTATGTTTTTTTCTCTGGGTTAGGAATATTTTCTTTGGTCCTCGTATACATAATAAATTATTATGCTGGTCGTTTCGCGACGCTAAATGCAGGCCTTCCAGTAAAAGACTTTCTGCTTGAAATTATTCCACTTTCACAGTGGGCCGCCATTGTTCATCTTGGGGTTTCAAACATACTTATTTTCACCGTATTAGGTCTTTTGTGGTTCTTTCCTAGGCATATGCCGTTTGCCCTTCTAACTCTTGCCCTTTTAATACTTACCCGAGCCGCATTTATAAACATGACCTACCTTGGTATATATCCTGATGCGTCTCCTATAATCGGCTCCCTTACTACATTTGGAGGGGACCTTTTCTTTTCGGGCCACGTCGCCATACCTTTTCTTTTCGCTTTAATCTTTTGGAAGAAAGAAAAATTAAGGTATTTTTTTATTGCAGTTTCAATTTTCCTCGGTGCGTCTACACTTTTTAGTCACGTTCATTACTCAATAGATGTATTTGCCGCGCCTTTTATAGCATACGGAGTTTACACTGTAGCGACATATATATTTCATCATAGCTTTGCGTTTATGAAATAGGTGCACTTAAAATCTAGGAACAATAACAAATGCAGGAGCGTCATTAGATGCTTGCACATAAGGTTTGCCTGCCCACATAGCGTGGGTTTTCGCCATGGCCATTATTTCTGGCCAAATAAGAAGACCTTCTTTTTTGTCGGCGTTAAACATTGCGTAAGATGCAACGTTAACTAGTATATCGGCATTGTCTTTGGCTAGGTTTTTGTATGAAGATGGATTGTATATTTCTGAACAAGAAAGGGCGCTTATTTTTATGTCACCCATAGTGTGCTCTGCCATCAAGTCCTTCTCTGGTATGTGAGGCCTTTTGGATTCTATTGAAGATTCTGGGACGGAGCTTAATAGTGAGAATAATTTTTTGTATATTACTGGCATATACTCACCAAACGGAACTATTCCTTCTTTGTATCCAATGGACACAATTCCGCCTTCTGGCGTCCAAAATCTAATAGTGTTTTTATATATGGTCTTCCATTCAGATATCTCCGGACTTGAATCTACTATGGTAATATCTCGGTCTTTAAGTTGGCTTTGAAACAATGTTTGTTTTTCAGTTGGGAGTAATGCGAGCCTGTTAATGAAGTCTGAATTTTCAGGTAGTACAAATAAAATTGGGTCTTCTGTGTATGAAACCACGTCTAGTATTTTTGAGAAAATAGTTTCTGTTCGGAGAGTCTTTCCTTCAATAGTCTCTTGCCCAAGAGTAGAGGTGGTGGGAACAGGAAATACCGACAGTTCTTTTATTACTATAGGCTCCTCTGGGTTTATGGTTATAGAGATAGGTTGTGGCAGTATAAATGTTGCTAATGTGTATACGGCCAAAACGGTTAATAGAATCGTACTTTTAGAGTAAGCAAGCAAGCGCTCTTTAAGAATTAGCGATATGTACGCAGATAGAGCTACAATCGCAAAGCTAAGCATATATACACCACCAAACTTTGCCAGTAGTAGTAGTTGAGTATTTGTTACCGTGTAGCCTATAAAGCCAAATGAAAAGTCTGCACCAAGCTCTGTGTTTTCTCCTATTAAATAAAAGGATAGAAGAAGAGCCCTTAGATACTCACTAATAACCCATAGGAGTGGAGCTATGAGAAGAAAAGTTGTTGTATTTCTTATATTTTTTACAACCAGTGACCATATGGCGGGAATAACTCCAAGTACAATTGAAGTTAGGGCCCATACTATTGCTATGTAGAGTAGTCCACGGTATTGAGACACGCCCCAGAAATCAGGAAGTGGGTATGTATCAAATAGTGGTATTGAGTACGTGGCAATAAATACTGCCCCAAATATCCATCCATTTAAAAGAGCGTGAGTTGATGATGTGAGTTTTCGTATGCGGTTTATATAGAGAGGAAAGCCTACAAATACTAAAGGCCACAAAAGAGGGAAAACAAAAGGGATGCCAACAAATAGTCCAGATAGGGCTGACTCTAATAGGCTGAATTTTCTAAGTTTGGAAAACATATGAAGAATGGGTTGTTTTAGTATAATACGAGTATGCTTTTTACTGGAAAGGGAGATAAAGGGAAGACTAAGGTTTTTGGAAGTGATAAGAAAATGTCAAAAGCTTCTTCTGTTGTAGAGGCTCTTGGCACACTGGATGAACTTAATTCTTTTCTTGGGCTTGTTAAGGTTGAGGCAGAGAAATATGATATTTCAGTCTTGGGAAGTAGTGTTGAAATACTTGTTCATGATGTGCAGAAAGACCTTTTTATTGTTCAGGCGGAGCTTGCTGGCGCAGACAAGACTATAAAGGAGGAGAAGCTAAAAGAGATGGAAACACTTATAAATGATATTGAGACGGAGCTTCCTCCAATAAAGACATTCTTTATTGGAGGGGGAACAGAATTAGCTTCGCGCTTTGATGTAGCAAGAACCCTAGCAAGGCGCGCCGAGAGGCGCACAATAGAGGTTGTAGAGAGTAAAAATGCAAAGATGGGAGAACACACGCTGGCGTATTTAAACAGGCTATCCTCATTACTTTATGCTTTAGCTAGACTGAGTAACCATAAATCTGGTATAAGTGAGGAGTCTCCAGACTATAAATAGCTATCTTATATTCAAATTTCGGCTATAATAAGCCAAAATTTGCAACCTGTTTGCCCAAGCTTTGCTTGGCAACAAACAGCAAGTGCCCTTTGGGTGCGACCGACACAAGCCGGTCGGAAATTTAAGCAGACATGGTGCCTATGGTATAACGGTTATTACAGAGGTTTGTGGAACCTCAAATCCGGGTTCAATTCCCGGTAGGCACCCAGAAATAAGGAGCAGAGCGACTATGATTTCTGCAGTGTACCCGGATGGGTGCACCCTACTAAGATGACATTGCGTTACTCCAGTATACTGGAGTAATAGGTTAGTGACCTGACGCCAATTCTAGGTCAGGCACCCAAACAAGTGTTACACTACAAATCGTAAAACTTATTTAACAATATCTGGTTAGAGTAGAGGTAACAGATTAATTTTAAATATATATATGCGAAAGTCTCTTTTTATAGGTCGTTATCAGCCATTTCATGATGGTCATCAAAAAATAATCAATGTTGTACTTGATGAGGGGGGTAAGGTTGTAATAGCGGTAAGAGACACTCCGATTTCTGAAAAGGATCCGTACACAGTTTCAGATAGGATAAAGCGAATAAAAGAAGTGTACGGTGACAACCCAAATATTGAGGTAATTCCAATACCTGATATTAAAGATGTCTGCTATGGGCGTGATGTTGGCTGGGGTGTGCGTCATATTAGGGTTGACAAGCAAACTGAAGAAATTTCTGCAACAAAAATAAGAGACAGCAAGAAAAGAGTCGTTTGGCTTACTGGAAACTCTGGTGCAGGTAAAACTAGCATTGCGTATCTCCTTAAAGACAAATTGAATGCGATAGTTCTTGATGGGGACGAGTTGCGCGCTTCAATATCAACGGATATGAGCTTTAGTAAGGAAGACCGCGAAGAACATAATCTGCGTGTCGCACGGCTTGCAAAAGTCTTAAACCTTCAAGGGCACAACGTAGTGGTTTCTGTAATAGCACCGTTTGAAGATGCAAGAAAGAAGATTAGCGAGATAGCAAATCCATATTGGATTTATATAAAACATGAGGTGGATGACAAGGAATATCCATATGAGATACCAAAAAACCCTGATGTTACAATAGACCCTAGTGAAGACTCTTTACTTGATAGTATGGAGAAAATCATTAAGGAGGTTGGTGAGCTTAAAGATTTGTAGGCGTTATCTCGGGCACACTTTTCTTTGGCAGGTGGTCTTTTTGTGTTAACTAGTAGACCAACTTCTAGACGTCCGACGTCCAGAACTTAAGCGTAGTAGAGCATTTGGATAATGACAATAAATAAAACGATTGTTGATATTCCTGTGGTGATGATAAGCGGTTTGTTTTTGATATAAATGCCATAGGAAAACCAAGCTATAACTGTGGTAAGGGCTATGGCTTGTGTTGCAAAAGAAAGTCCGGCGACTGTGCCAGTTTCTATTATCTTTAAGACTTGCGGGATGCTTGAAAGAGATGCAACAACGCCAATTACCACCATTGCGGAGTCAGCGAACTTTCTTTTTTTATACTTCTTCTCCTTCTCACACTCATTTAGGTTTTGGGGATTGTACATACTGAAATCGTATCACAGAGTTGTTATACGTAGACATAAGAAACTTAATAAGCACAACACCAGAACCTTGCGATATATCGCAAGGTTCTGGTGTTGTGCTATTGGACTTAGCTATAGAATATTGGGTTTGTAGAATATGAAATTAATATATGATTCCACCGCCACTTCGACTAATCGAAGTAGTGGTGGAGAGTTTACAAAGGAAGGCAGTTGTATTAATATATGAACATACGTGCATATATGAAAACTATAGACATTACAGATGTAGATAGGATTGTGCGAACGACAACGTCGTTTCGCCTACTTTCAGACCCTACTCGCTTTAAGATATTGTGCCTACTTCATCGTGCTAAAAATGGAATGTGTGTTTATGAGATTGCTGATGAAGTTGGAATATCACATTCTGCCACGTCACATCAATTAAGTAAGCTTGAGGACAAAGGGATAGTGAAATGTTTTAGAGAGGGCAAATCAGCGTGTTACGAGCTTACCAATACCGCATTTGTTAAGGACTTAGTAACTGTCATGAAATCATTTAGAAAGTAATGTATGAGAAACCCAACAACCATAATAGTAATACTCATTCTTCTTATTGGAGGGGTTTTGATAATAAATCGTGGAGATAGATTCCAACTGCCTAAGGGCGACACCATTAAATTAGAGGAAGGTAAAAATAGAGAAAACATGAAAGAGGCAGGTAGCACAGATAATCAATTAAACTCGGGTGTGAAGCGCACATCTGTGCGCGAGGTTTTTGTGACAGATGGGGTTAAGCACTCCATACCGCTTGATGAAATACTTTCAGGTGGGCCTCCTAAAGACGGGATACCGTCAATTGATGAGCCTAAGTTTATTTCTATAAAAGAGGCTAGGGAGTTTCTGACGGATGAAAGCCCTGGACTTGGAGTGGAAATTGACGGGGTGGCGCGATTTTATCCATATCAAATATTAGTGTGGCACGAGCTTGTAAACGACACGCTAAATGGAAGAGATATCTTGGTGTCGTATTGTCCACTTTGTCTTACTGGAATTGTATTTGATAGGGAAATAGACGGTGTTGTGTCGGAGTTTGGGGTTTCAGGGAAATTGTGGAAATCAAATTTGTTAATGTATAATCGCACAGGAAACGGTGATACGGAATCTCTCTGGTCTCAAGTTTTAGGTGAGGGGGTATTGGGTCCTATGACAGGAGCTAAGTTAGACATTATTCCATCAGATGCTGTATTTTTCGGCAAGTGGAGGGAAAAACATTCAAACACCGAAATACTCTCAAAAGACACTGGCGCGTCTCGTTCATATGGTGCTGACCCCTATGGAGGCTATTATACGGACGACACCGTTTCATTTGGTGCCACTTTTAACGATGACAGGCTCCATCAAAAAGAGTTTGTATTGGGGATTGAGGTCAATGGAAAGTTTAAGGCGTATCATACCGAGGCACTAAAGGAAGGGATTTCCACTGATATATTTTCTGGAGAAACTATTACTATAGTGAAAGATGAGTTTGGCGGTGTTAGGATGTCTATAGACGGTGAAGAATTGCCATATATTGGAGGATTTTGGTTTTCGTGGTTAGCAGTACATAATGATACGGACTTATTTAAGTAAATAAAAACTATGGAAGATTTAAATGCAAAAGAAGTTTATGACGCAAAGAAAAAGGAGCGTGAAGAAGGACGTTTAAAGGTAACTGAGAGTAACAAGAAGAAAAAAAGTTCTCTCAGCATGTTCAGGTGGATTTTTTGGCTAGTAGTTCTAGCGCTTGTTGTATTCGGAATTTATTTTTTAGCTAAAATGGGTGCTCCTAGTGGGGAGGACTTTAGTGTGGATGCACCAATAGAAGGTAGAGAGCATGTAGGAAATGGAGTGGCGGTCTCTTATCAAACCAATCCACCAACGTCTGGCTCACATTATTCGTCTACTATGAATTTAGGTTTTTATGATGTGGGCGAGTTGGTTGATGATAGGAATGTTGTGCACAACCTAGAGCATGGGCACGTTTGGATTACTTATAAGCCTAATGTGAGCACTGAAGTTAAAGAGGAATTAAAACAGTTTGATAAAGGTGTTGTTATTATTTCTGCACGTTCAGAAAATGATAAGGATATTGGACTTTCCGCGTGGGGGAGAGTGGACAGCTTTGATGTGCCAGAGGATGGAGTGCTAGATACAAAGCGAATAGAGGAGTTTATTAAACGTTATCAAAATAGAGGTCCGGAAAGTGGTGTTCCTTCCTCGCATAGATAAATATGGAAAAGACTTTAGAAAATAAGTATTTAGTTCCAGGGTCAATCATTGTTGCCGGATTTTTGATTGCCATTGCAGTTTATACAGCAGGACCTAAAACAGATGTGGTTGTAGACGACAATTCCTTTGGGAACAGTAACTCCGCCGCAGCAGAGAGTGTAAGAAAGATTGATGGGGCGGACCATATAAGAGGAAGCGTTGATGCAAGGGTGTCCATTATTGAGTTCTCTGATTTTGAGTGTCCGTTTTGTGCTCGTATTCACCCAACTCTTTCACAAATTGTGGAAGAGTATGACGGAGAAGTAAATTGGATTTATAGAGATTTTCCTCTTACATCAATTCATTCAAATGCGTTTGGAGCAAGTGTTGCATCTGAATGTGTAGCAAAACTTGGCGGGAATGATGCATATTGGGAGTTTACAGACCAGATATTTGAAAATCAGACCAGCCTTGGAGCGCCTTTATTTAATAGGGTGGCCGGTGAATTAGGGCTCTCTGGCGAGGCATTTGCGATTTGTTTAGAATCAGACGACATTGCAAAAGAGGTTGAAGAGGACATAGCTGATGCTCTCTCTTCAGGTGGCACTGGGACACCTTTTGTTGTAGTCGTTAATGATAGGGGTGAAACATTTCCGTTTAGTGGGGCACTTCCATATGAGCAGATTAAATCAATAGTTGAGGCCGCATTAAGTAGTTAATGTATGAGTAAGTATCTCGGGCTGGTAGCTGTACTTATATTGGTAGGTGTTGGGACATTTCTATTTATAAACAGTGAAGATAGAAATAATGTAGAGCCAAAAAAGTCTGATGTCACAGAAGAGAAGTACGACAGGGCTCCAGAGTTTAGTTTGGAGAATTATGAAAGAAGCGTGGTGTCTTCAGCTTACTCTGAAAAAGACATAACTATTGTTAACGCTTGGGCTACATGGTGTCCGTTTTGTGTGGAGGAGCTTCACGACTTCGCACTTCTCCAGGAGATGTTTCGGGATGAGATAGCGGTTGTTGCGATTGATAGAGCCGAAAGCTTAGATAAAGTTAAGAAATTCTCTGATGATTTAAATATCACAGGAAGAATTACACTTTTGCTTGACCCTAAAGATAGTTTTTATCAATCTATTGGTGGATTTGGGATGCCAGAGACTATATTTGTTAATAACAACGGGGATATACTACTTCACAAGCGCGGACCGTTAAGTTTTGAGGAGATGAAACAACATATTGAGGAAATGCTACTAGAAATTTAAAAATTAAAATGGAACCACTTTCAATTGGATTTATTGTATCAGCATTCATTGCGGGGCTTTTAACTTTTCTTGCCCCGTGCACGCTTCCACTTGTGCCGGGGTACCTCGGCTTTATTAGTGGAGTACCGCCCGAGGATTTAAACAACCCAAACAAAAAGAAAGAAGTAAGAAGAAGAATATTTTTAAATGGGGTTTTCTTTATCCTTGGGTTTTCTGTTGTATTTATATTGTTTGGGACTTTGGCGGGAGTTATAGGACAAGGACTAGTACCTTATAGAGTGTGGCTCACAAGGACTGGTGGACTGTTTGTTATATTGTTTGGGCTTTTTATGCTCGGAGTGTTAAATATTCCATTTCTAAATAAGGAGAAAAAAATAAGTGCTCCAAAGTGGCTCTCAATAGGGAAACCCTCAAGTTCATTTATTATTGGCTCTGCTTTTGCTTTCGGCTGGACGCCTTGTGTGGGGCCAATATTAGGGTCAATCTTACTCCTTGCTTCAACATCTTCTGCCGCTTTTTCTGGAGCTATTCTCCTTGCAGTATTCTCCGCAGGACTTGCTGTGCCGTTTCTCCTTGTAGCTCTTGGTATTTCTCACGCGACTTCATATATAAAGAGGATGGATAGGTATATAAAATGGACTTCTATTGTGGGCGGGGTTTTCCTAGTCTTTATTGGGGTATTACTTCTAACAAATAACTTCGGGCTTCTTGTCCAGTGGGGGTTTAGCATATTTGGCTTTCTTGAGTATGATGCACTTTTAGATTTATTGTAGAACTTAGTTGATGTGTTAAACTGTCCGCGTATAAGCTAACTATTATTTTTATGTTTAACGGAATGGAGGCGATGGATGGGAAAATGAAGAAATCAGTTTTGTGGGTTTTGATGCTTCTAATGATTTTTCTGGGTGCAAAAACTGTTACAGAATTTCTAGGTTGGCAGTTTGTGGGAGCGGACACTCCTGTGATGAGCACTATTAGTGTATCTGGTGAGGGAGAAGTGTTTGCGGTGCCTGATGTAGCTACGTTTACATACACAACGTCAGTTGAAAGAGTAAAAACCGCAAAAGAAGCACAAGATGAAGGGGCTCGTATATCAAATCTTGCGGACGAGTACCTAAAAGAAAACGGTGTTGATAAAAAAGATATTAAGACAGTCAATTACAGTCTTCAGCCACAGTACAAGTATGTACAAATTGTTTGCATTACTTTCCCTTGTAATCCACGCGAGCAAGAGTTTGACGGGTTTACACTTACACACAGTGTACAGGTTAAGGTTCGCGATATAGACTCTGCTGGAGATATTATCTCTGGTATTACGTCAGTTGGTGATAATAAGGTAAGTGTTGGAGGACTTTCATTTACGATTGACGATGAGGATGCGCTTAAAGAAGAAGCAAGGGAACTTGCAATTTATGACGCTAAAAGCAAAGCTAAAGCGCTGACAAAAGATTTGGGAGTCAGGCTTGTGCGCGTTGTGAACTTCAATGAATATGGAGGAGGCGACATATATAGAGCATCGTATGAGTCCTTTGGGTTTGGAGGAGATGGTGCCGTCTCACAAGCACCAAAGATTTCAGTAGGTGAAAATCGTATTGTCTCAAACGTAAACGTTACTTACGAAATAAGGTAGAGAGACTAGGTGGGAATACAACAAATCGCCAAAATGCAGTGCATCTTGGCGATTTGTTGACTTTTGGTGGGCTTGGTGTAATATCTATATGTGCCCCGAGAGGGGTTTTTTAATACCAATAAAACATGAGCAGACTTATACAATATCTTAAGGATACAAGGGGGGAGATGAAACACGTTTCTTGGCCAACAAGGCGCCAAGCTACTGTGTTTACTATTTTAGTTATATTTATTTCGCTTTTAACAGCGGCTTACTTGGGACTTTTTGATTTTATTCTTACTAGGTTACTAGATATTTTCTTCGTATAAATTATGGGTAAGCAAATAGGAGACAAAGAAAGAAGTTGGTACGCAATCCATACATATGCTGGGTACGAAAATGCGGTTGCAAGAAACTTAAGGCAACGTATTGATTCTATGGCTATGGAGAATAAGATTTTTAATATTGTTGTTCCAACAGAAAAGAAGGTGAAGATCAAGGGAGGTAAACGAGTAACAGAAGAAGAGAAGATTTACCCCGGCTACGTACTAGTAGATATGGTGGTTGATGACGCCTCATGGTATGTAGTAAGGAATACTCCTCGTGTTACTGGGTTTGTTGGTTCAGGAACACAGCCAGTTCCTCTTGAGACAGAAGAAGTAGATGCGCTATTTGCTCGAATGCAGTCAGAAACCGTTAAGCACAAGATAGACCTTTCGGTTGATGATGTAGTCTCTATTGTTGACGGGCCGTTTAAAGAACTCGAGGGTAAGATTGGGGAAGTGGACGAAGAGCGAGGCAAGGTAAAGGTGATGGTGCCTATGTTTGGGCGCGAGACTCCAGTTGAACTGGATTTCTTGCAAGTTAAAAAGATATAACATTTGCTAAATTCGCTCCATTTTATTACACTCATTAATCAAATCTAATATGGCAAAAAAAGTTGAAAAGAAATTAAAGCTCCAAATCCCAGCAGGCAAAGCTACTCCCGCACCTCCTGTAGGTCCTGCACTAGGGCAAGCCGGTATAAACATTGGAGATTTCGTAAATCGTTTTAATAACGACACCAAAGACATGGGTGGCGATATTATACCTGTGGAGATTTCAGTGTATGGTGATAGAAGTTTTGATTTTGTTTTGAAGACTTCTCCAGCATCACGTATGCTTCTTAAGGCGATAGCAAAGCCAAAAGGGTCAGGTAAAAACTTAGTTACTAAAGCTGGTGTTGTTACACAAAAACAGCTTGAAGAAATTGCAGAGAAAAAACTTGAAGACTTAAATACGAATGACATTAAACAGGGTGCAAAAATAATCGCTGGAACAGCGCGCTCAATGGGGATTGAAGTAAAAGGCTAGAACCTAATTATGGTTGTAGATGGCAAGGCAATTGCCGAGGAAATTAAGGCAAATTTAAAAGGCGAAATAGCCGGGCTTGGTAGGAAACCACGTCTGGCTCTTGTTGTTGTGGGGGAAGACTTTGCAACGAGCAAGTTTGTAAAAACTAAGAAAAGAATTGCGGGTGAGGTGGGTATTGAGGTGGTTGCAAAAGAACTAGCTGAAGAGATCTCTGAGGAGGAGCTTGGGGGTGTTGTAAAGGGGTATGCAGATGATGAAAGTATTTCTGGCATAGTTGTTCAACTTCCACTTCCCAAACACATTAATACAAAGGCGGTGCTTGATGATATTCCACCATTGAAAGATGTAGATGCGTTAACTGAGAATAGCAGTATGCTGTCTCCTGTCGTCTTGGCCATTAAGGAAGTACTTGAAAGAGGAAATGTGGATGTAGTAGGTAAGAAAGTTTTGGTGGTGGGTAGGGGTAAGCTCGTTGGGATTCCAGCTGCAAATTGGTTAAAAGAAGTGGGCGCACTTGTAACGACTGCAGATATAGATACTGATAATCTTGCGAGGTCAACCAAAGATGCAGAAATAATAGTAACTGGTGCCGGCGTTGCAGGACTTATAACCAGTGAGATGATTAGTGATGGGGTGGCACTACTTGATGCTGGTACAAGTGAGACAAGTGGGGAGTTAAGAGGTGACGCTAAGGCAGAGTGTAGCACTAAGTGTAGTATTTTTACGCCGGTTCCAGGTGGAATAGGGCCGATAGCGGTAACCATGCTTCTTAAGAACGTAGTTACTAGCGCAAAAAAACAATAGTCTATTTCTTTTTTGTGACCTCTCTGTCTTTATATAGGCGAGGCAACATCATTTTAGGATCCCAATTTTTCTTTAGTGCTTTTATATCTGTTGTGGTTTGGTACTTTCCTTTTTTTGCGTAGTCGTTCTTTAATATTTCTCCTGTTTCAAAAAATATTAACTGTGCAATTCTTCGGCCTACAACCAAGGGGATGGTGTGTACTCTGGAGTTGTTTGTTATTTCCATTGTCCAACGGTTTACATATCCAACGTCGCCCCAGCCAGCACATTTACATACTTCAATAAATACTCGTCCCAAAGAGGAGCGCGCTTTCATCATTGTTGTTACCTCATCTCGTCCACCGACAAACTCATTTGTGTGAGCAAGTACGGTTTCCCCTGGGGAAAGGAGGATAACTCTATCTTTTTTGTTTATCCCTTTGAAATTAAAATTAAAGTTTTCAAATGCGTCCTTTGCGTATTCGGCTTTGTTTGGCTTTGTGTCCCACACAAGGTCAACGCTTTTTTTATCGTACGGGTTAAATATCGTTCTGTGATTTTTAGGGGGTTGTTCTTTGAAATACCATTCTCCTAAGGTTAAATCTACACTTGATGTGGAGAGGTTTTCTTTTATAAAGGGCTCTATTACAACAGTGCCCGCTTTCATGTGTTCAAGAATTTTTTTGTCTGACAGAACCATATTTTATTTCGTTTATTAGTGTATAAATTATTTTTTAACTATATCGTGCTCGCCCCTTTTTACATCAAAACGTCCAGGGTCTTCATCAAGGTGAAGAACAAGGCCTGACTTTCCGAATTCCTCCATGAGGGTATTTGCCATCTCTGTTGCACGGCGCTGAAGCGTGGGATGCACAAATCTTGTGGCACGTAGTTCTATTAAGTACACAAGAGACGGCAAATCACCTGTGAGGCGGTTGGGGAGGTTGTAGCCCATAGAGATATAGTACTGCGCAATATTTTCATCCACAGAAAGCTTCTTTATTGCCTCTTCTTGCTTTCTAAGCAGTATTTTAGCCGTTTCAACGAGGTCTTTTGGCAATTCCTTAAGGTACCAAGACCCAAAGCCGTGAGATGTTGTTAAAAGTGGCATAAGCTGTGTTACTGCGCGGTGTCTTTGTATGTCACGGAATGAGCCAAAATCAAGAAGGAACTCAAACTGCACAGTTCCACATTCAGAGAGAAACTTTGGAAGCTCCGTTTTCATTGGGCGTTTCTCTAATACGTCACGATACTTCTCTAGCTGGTTTACATCTATATCATTTCTGATTAATGCAAATTCTTTAGGATTTTCATTTGTGTAGTAATTGTATTTTTCCATCCACCACTTGTTGTAGCTTTCCGTCTCTTCGTGCTTATTGTGTCCAAATGAATTAGGGAATGTTTCTTCTAAAACTTCTTCAAGCATCAAAGCAATCTCGCGCACTTCAGCAAGTGGGTGATGGCGAAGTAGCATTAGTTTGTCGGCGTATTGTCTTAGGTTGCTGTACCACGCAAGGTTTGTGGACGCTCCTGCCGGAAGAAAACCTCGCATAATATCAAATGCGCGGGCAGCTATTGCTTTGTCATATGTAATTTCTTTTTCTTCCTCGCCTTTAGGATATTTTTCTTTCAAAAGTTTTTGCACAGGGTCTAAACTTTCAAGATAAAAGTCCCGCCATTCTTCAAGGATGTCATTTCCTGCGTCACTTCCTTCTGGATTTATAAATTTCTGCTTTGAAAAATCGATGTAGCGGGTTGAAGATTCTTGCCCGCTGTAAAGTCGCCAATCTTGGATAGCTTTTGCAGCAAGCATGGAGACTCCTTCAATAAATACAACGCCACCACCACAATCTCCGATGGATTTGTGTCCATAGCCAACATAAAAGCTAGACATGAACTTCTCTGAACCGCTTTTAATAAGTGTTTCAAGATGGGCTTTTATACCACCAGTTGAGCGCGAGTGGAGAGCTTGGAGCATTGCTTGCGCCTCTGGGTCAATGTCTGCCCCGACGTTAAGAGCGAGAACCATACCGCCATTTGATAATTTCCGCGTTGCGTGCGTTAGAGAGTTGATTGATGACATAAATATTCTCTAGTTTGGATGTTGTTATCCACTACAAGGTTAGTGGGGTATAGTATACCAACTAAGTTATTTCACTTATGGCTATACAAAGGAAAAAAGGTGTGGCAAAAGCTGGCAAATTTATCGTAATAGACGGTATTGACGGATCTGGTAAGTCCACGCAGTTTGATTTGCTAATTAAGAGGTTAAAAAAGAATAAAATAGCGGTTAAAACACCGAGCTTCCCACAGTATGAGAAGAATCTTTTTGGTAAACTGATAGGGGAGTGTTTGAGGGGAGAACGCGGTGATTTTGCGACACTTGACCCAAAAATTGCTTCAACACTGTATGCTGCAGATAGGTTTGAGACAAAAGAGTTAATAGAGGGTTGGCTTAAAGAAGGATATACAGTTATAGCTGATCGCTACGCGAGTGCTAACCAGCTCCACCAAGGAGGAAAAATAAAAAACAAGCGTGAACGTGAGGGGTTTCTTAAATGGCTTGATATAATGGAATATAAGGTATTTGGAATACCTAGGCCGGACGCAATAATATTTCTCTACGTTCCTGTGGAGGTAAGCCAGGTTCTCATGAGAGAAAGGGAGTTGAAAGAAAAGAGAAGCTACCTAAAAGGAAAGGTTGATGTGCATGAGAAGGATGTTTTGCATCAACAAGCCGCACTTGAAAGCGCACTTTCAATCATAAAGAAAAAAAACGCATGGCATAAAGTTGATTGTGTGGTTAGAAATAAGATGAGGACTCGCGAAGAAATTCATGAAGATGTATTTAATACAGTTAAGAAAGTTTTAAATAGAAAGTTATTAAAATAGTATGGTTTAGATAGGTAAAAACTTGTACAACTATTAGATTAATACGATTAGTATGAAAGATTACCTATTTTTAAAGAAACAGGACAAAGACATATACGAAGCTGTAATGGGGGAGGAGAAAAGAGAGGCAGAAGGGCTTGAGCTTATTCCATCTGAAAATTATGTCTCGCGCGCTGTGCGAGAAGCTAACGGCTCAGTACTTACAAACAAGTATTCTGAAGGATATCCTGGGAAGCGCTACTATGGAGGGCAAGAATTTACTGATGAGGTAGAAAATATTGCAATTGAAAGAGCAAAGAAGCTTTTTAGTTGCAAGTTTGCAAATGTGCAGCCTCTTTCAGGCGCTCCCGCAAACGTAGCTATGTATTTTGCATTACTTGAGCCAGGGGACACTGTGCTTGGGATGGATTTATCTCACGGTGGACACTTAACTCACGGTCATCCAGTGACCTCCATTTCAAAAGTTTTTCGTTTTGTTCGCTATAAAATGAAAGATACTAGCACAGGAGAGATTGACTATGATGAGCTTAGAAAGACTGCTAAAAAGGAAAAACCGAAGATGATGCTTGCTGGATTTTCTGCGTACTCTCGTGAGCTTGATTATAAAAAGATAGCTTCAATTGCACGCGAAGTAGGCGCATATTCAGTGGCTGATATGGCACATATCGCAGGTCTAATAGCAGGAAAGGCTGTTAAAAACCCTTTTGATTATGGGTTTGACGTTATTACTACCACAACTCATAAAACCCTTCGGGGGCCTCGTGGAGGAATGATTCTCACAAGGGCAGATAAAGAGATAGCTAAGAAAATAGACAAGGCGGTATTTCCAGGGCTTCAAGGGGGACCTCACATGAACAACATTGCTGCAAAGGCCGTTTGCTTTGCAGAGGCGCTTACTCCAGCTTTTCGCAAGTATGCAAAGCAGATTCTTAAGAATGCAAAAGCAATGGAGGGTGTCTTTTTAAAGAAAGGTGTGAGGATGCTAGGAGGTGGTACTAGCAACCACCTGATACTGCTTGATGTGTACGGCTCGCTCGGTATCACTGGAGCAGAAGCAGAAACTGTGCTTGACGAAGTGGGTATGACACTAAATAAAAATGTAATAGCAGACGATACGCGCTCTCCAATGGATCCGTCTGGAATTCGTTTTGGGACTCCAGCGATTACCACGCGTGGTTTTAAAGAGAGCGAATGTAAACGTGTAGCAGAGCTCATGCTTTTAACACTTGAAAATAAAGACAACGCAAAAAAGAAGAAGGAAATTCATTCTGAGATAAAAAGAATGTGTAAAAAGTTCCCAGTTCCAGACAAATTTGTCTAATCGCAGGGAATCTTCTTTTTGTATATACTTGCTTAATGATTACTGAGGAGATTAAAGGGGTAATAAAAGAAGCGCTTAGTAAACTCGATATTTCGGTTGAGGATATTTTGCTTGAGCATCCGGCAGACATGGCGCATGGTGACTATTCTACAAACGTGGCAATGGTTGTTGCAAAAAGTGAGAAGAAAAATCCAAAGGATATTGCAGAGGAAGTTGTACGATATATCGTACAAAATAAGCATAAACTTGATGGCGTGGAGAGAGTTGAGGTAGCTGGTGCTGGGTTTGTAAACTTTTATTTAACGAACGAATTTTTTGTTGGAGGTGTTAAGGATGTTCTTAAAGAAAGAGGTAATTTTGGTAAAAA
>JADHUY010000006.1 GCA_016784305.1 Parcubacteria group bacterium | reverse complement strand
ACTTCACTTCTCGCAATAATGATATCTGGCTGTACTCCATATGAATTAAGCGCACGAATAGCGTTTTGTGTCGGTCTGGTCTTCATCTCACCAATCTTTCCTGGAATAGGAAGATAGGAGACCATCACAAATGCTACGTCATCCGGATTTCGCATCCACATAACACGCGCAGCCTCTATAAAAAGCGCATTCTGAAAATCACCGACGGTTCCACCGATTTCAATCACTGTCATTTCTGTTCCGTTAACGCTTGCGGCAAGTTCAAACCTGCTAATAATCTCATCTCTAACGTGAGGTATTGCTTCAACAAATTTTCCTTTATACCCAAGCGCGCGCTCTCTTTCTATTACGCTCTTATACACCATTCCACTTGTCATATAGTTTTCGGGTCCCAAGTCCTTTCCAAGGAAACGCTCGTAGTTGCCCATGTCTTGGTCTGTCTCTAGCCCACTCTTTAAAACAAAAACCTCACCGTGTTCGGTGGGGTTCATAGTTCCCGCATCTACATTTAAATATGGGTCCACCTTCATCAGATTGATGTCAAAACCTTTTGACTGAAGAATCTTGCCGATTGAGGATGTTGCAACACCTTTTCCAACGCCAGACATAACCCCGCCGATGACGAATATATATTTGTGTCCTTTCTTTGCCATTATTGAATCTTTAAGTAACGACGGACGGCTAAGTAACTTGAGACCGCCCCAAGTAGAATACCAGTACCCATGATAATTACAAAGATTTGCCCAAAATTGCCTAGATAGTACTCAAATATATTTATGTCGCTAAAGAATCCCTCCGTTGCAGAGCCAAGTGATAGCGTAACAGGGTAAAAGAGAACCAGTGTAATAATAGCTGCTGCTATGCCATATAAGACACCCTCCACAACAAACGGATTTCTAATATAGGTATTGCTTGCCCCCACAAGCTTCATTACAGAAATCTCATCTTTAGCGGTGTAAATGGCGAGCCTCACCGTGTTAAACGTAATAGCAACTGAAGCAAGTGCAAGGAATATAATCACAAGCATCCCGAAGCGCTCTGCGGAGTTTATTATTTTAGTTAACCTATCAATTGCTATTTTATTTTGAAAGAAGTTAATCTTCTCAATTATAGAAGTCTCGCCCTGTGGTGTAGCATCTTCCTGCTCCTGCAAGAAGTTTGCAATCCCTTCATACTGGCTTGTCTCTTTAGCGCGCACCGAGAGGCTCGCTCCAAGCGGGTTATCCTCAAGTTCATCTAACGCCTGAAGTGTAAGCTGATCATCGCTGTGACGCTCGCGAAAACGCTCAAGCGCCTCATCACGCGAAATATATTCCACAACTGACACTTCAGGCAAGACTTCTATGGATTTTTTAAGCGACAAAATACTTCCTTCGTCCGCATCAATAGTAAAGTATACGTTTATATCCACTTTGTCTTTAAGTTGATCAAGCGTTGAGTTAAGAAGCGCTCCAACAAAGAAAAGCGAACCTATTACAAAAAGAGTCACCGTCATAACAAGAATAGCGGCGATTGAAACAAAGCTGTTCCTCCAAAAGCTTATGAAGCCTGAGCGAAATATACGTTTAAAGTTAATCCAGAACATATTTATATTATAGAATGTATTTACCTGACTTATCGTCACGAACTACTCTACCAGAATCAAGGGTAATCACACGCTTTCCGAGAGAGTCTATTATCCCTTTGTTGTGTGTCGTTAGAATTATTGTTGTGCCAAGATCATTTATCTTCTTTAAAATCTGAACTATCTCAAATGTATTTATCGGGTCAAGGTTACCAGTCGGCTCGTCAGCTATCACGACATCTGGCTGATTTACTATTGCTCTGGCAATGGCCACTCTTTGCTTTTCTCCACCTGAAAGCTCGTGTGGGAAACTCCACATCTTCTCTCCAAGATCCACCAGCTCAAGCACATAAGGAACGTCCGATTCTATCTCCTCGTCAGTGCGCCCAGCTGCCTCCATGGCAAATGCAATGTTTTCATAAACTGTTTTGTGAGATAAAAGTCTAAAATCTTGAAAAACCATACCCATACGCCTTCTTAGGCTATTCATTCTGTCTCTGTTTAATTGAGATATGTCATCTGACTCAAAAAAAACCGCACCCTCGGTCGGCTTGTCCTCTGCTAAAAGCATCTTTAGAAGTGTAGTTTTGCCTGCACCAGAATGTCCCACAATAGAGACAAACTCATTTGGCTCTATTGTGAGAGAGACATTATCAAGAGCAGAAGATCCACCGTTATATGTTTTAGAAACTCTGTCAAAATAGATCATATCAAACCGATTTTACTCCAAATTTTGCTCTGCGTCTATGAACTTCTGTATGTCCCCTCCAAGAACACTATCCACATCACGCACTTCCATGTCTGTTCTATGGTCTTTAACCATTTGATATGGGTGGAAAACGTAGGAGCGTATCTGACTTCCCCACTCAACGCTCACGGTGGCGCTTATCGACAGTCCTTTTTCCTTTTTCCTTCTATCATCCTCCGTCTTTTTGAAAAGTTTCCCCTTCAGAACTTCCATGGCCTTTTCTTTGTTCTGTTGTTGACTCCTTTCGGAATCAATGTGCGCCGAAATGTTGGTTGGCTTATGCACAATGCGAACGGCAGTCTCTCTTTTATTTACATTCTGTCCCCCAGGCCCGCTTGATTTTGAAAACTGCACATCTAAATCATCGTCTAAGACTTCAACCTCTTTTAAGTCAGGGAGCTTTGGAGTTACCTCAACCATTGAGAAAGATGTGTGCCTTTTCCCTTGTGAATTAAAAGGTGAAATACGAACAAGCCTATGCACACCTGACTCATTTTTAAGTGCACCATATGCGCCACTTCCATTTACTTCAAAAGTTATATTCCTGTACCCACCCATTTCATTTGTATTTTCATGCAAAATATCTAGAATCCAATTCCTATTTCCAATATACTTTTCATACATTCTAAAAAGTATTGATGAAAAGTCTTCTGCATCATCCCCTCCTGCGCCAGAGAAGATTGTGACTACGGCATCTCCCTTGTCATATTTTCCGACGCCTGAGAGCTCATCTTTAAGCTCTTGATGCTTTGCTATCACAGCCTGCGCTACATCTTTATCATCCCAAAAAGTAGACTCATTCATTTGAGTTTCAATTGCCTCAATCTGCTTTTCTATTTCTGATTTATCTCGCATCTATTAATTATACCTTGAGCCGACCCGGGGACTTGAACCCCGAACCTACGGTTTACGATACCGTTGCTCTACCAATTGAGCTAGGTCGGCATATCACTTAATTGGAGCCGTTGTCCGGGATTGAACCGGAGACCTCCGCTTTACCATAGCGGTGCTCTACCAACTGAGCTACAACGGCTTAACAAAAATAGACTAGCATAAGCTGGGGTGGTTTTGCTATTTAAAATGGACGGGACTTGGTCACGAGTCACTAAATATTTTATTTCGCTACGCTCACAAAATATCAAGTGCTCTCGACCCCGTCTCGGCGCTTCATCCTGCTTAGGCAGGCGCGCCTGCGACCTTCAAGTCCCAACATCTACATGCGGATAAATTAAAAATAACTAGGAATTACCTAGCAATTTTTAATTTTGCGCGATGGACGGGACTTGAACCCGCAACCTCCCGCGTGACAGGCGGGTACTCTAACCAGTTGAGCTACCATCGCATCTTTATATACTCTTCGAAGATCTTCTTTTTCCTCTTCAAATATAATGTACTGTGGCACCTTGTATACAGTATACGATAGAGCATTATAGAGTCCATGACACTGTATTGCAAACGATACGCTTTTCTAGAAAAGAACAAACTTCCTCCGCTTAATCCTTCTAAATTTAAAAGCTTTTTAAGATCTTTAAGAAATTCGCCAGAGCATGAAGTAAATGTTGTCATTAAAGTATTTGTAGCTTTTCCCCTGTCCTTATGAACTTTACCCATCCAAATATTCCCATCTCCATCAAAATATCCTCTAACAAAATCTGAAAAATAAACTCTCGGCATGGACGGTATTTTCATGTTGTGTGCTTTCTGCTCTTGCACTCCCAAACTTCTTAGATCATCACACATCTCTTTGCTACCTATCTGCAAACGGTATTGCACCGAATTACCCCCAACAACTTTTCTGGTAGCTATTTTGTGCTCAGAATTCATAACCTCGCGAATACTCTCTAACAATTTTTTGTCTCTTATATGAAAATTAAAATATTGAGAACCGCGAGGATTTACATCAAGTGACCCATCTGCCATAAAAAATCCAAGTACATACGCCATCTCAGAAGACCACTTCTTGAAGAAACTTTTATCAATACACTTAAAAACCGGCACATGTTTATTTTATCACGTGACAGGCAACCTGCCTAACCAACAAGATTGTGCCGCTATGGGACTTGGTGCCAGGTTTCTAACCTGCCTGCCAGCGGACAGGACTCGCTACGCTCGTTAAGAACCTCCTGAGCTTTGCACTTGATTCTGTAGTTCGTTCCTCACAACAGAATCTACGCCAGGCTCGCCGCTTCATCCTTCGGCGCGGCTCCGCCTTTCAAGTCCGCCACTAAGTAAAACAAAAAGTTTTACCGTGTGCCGGGAGACGGAATTGAACCGTCGACCTCAGGTTTATGAGTCCTGTGCTCTAACCAACTGAGCTACCCCGGCAAGAAAAAATGCTCTCACGAGCACATTTAAAGTACCATACACAGCTTCTTTTTCAATTGCATTGCTATATTTTGTGAGCAAGGTAGCTTGTAGTTATGAAGGAGTTGATAGAAGAGCTAAAGAAAGAAGGTGTACTTAGAAGACTAAATATATTGAATGCTTTTAAGAATATTGACAGGAAGGACTTTGTACCCTTCGTATATAAAAGTGAATCTTATGGAAATCGACCTCTTCCTACAGACTGTGCCCAAACAATATCACAACCCTACACAGTAGCTTTTATGCTAGATCTTCTTGATCCGCAAGCCTGCGAAAAGATACTTGACGTTGGTTCTGGCTCTGGATGGACTACCGCTCTTCTAGCGCACATTGTGGGTAAAGAAGGTTGTGTTATTGGAGTAGAAATCATCCCAGAATTAGTGAAGTTTGGTAAGAAAAATCTAGCAAAATACAACTTTAAAAATGCGAAAATTATTCAATCAGATAATGCATTGGGATACGAAAATAACGCACCCTACGACCGTATTTTAGTTTCAGCAGCTTCCACAACCCTTCCGGAAACTCTAGTTCAACAATTAAAGATTGGTGGGATTATGGTAATACCTGTTAAAGACGCGATTTGGAAAGTAACTCGAACATCTGATTTTGATACAGAAATAGAGAAGCATCATGGATTTGTTTTTGTGCCTTTGATTGTGAATTTGTAGGTTAGACAAAACCTATCGGGAATCGGTCACGAGTTACTAAGCGCTACGCACTAAGTACTCGCGACCCGTGAAAGAGTGTCTAAACACTCTTTCACCATTCTCGCCATAGGCGAGATACTCCGGCTTTCGATTCCCGACGCAGGCAAAGCAGTTTGCCTGCTCCCCTCGCAAAAGCAATAAGAAAAGGCGCACAAAGAGTGCGCCCTTTCTTATGCTTGTTGCGGGGGCGGGACGCTTCGCTATCTCACTCCTCGAAAACCCACGGTTTTCCGACGGACTTCGCCCTGCCTTCCTCCACGGGGAAACTAGAGTTTCCCCGACCCCCTTCCTGTTCGATTCCCGGCTCAATAGATATACAAAATCCCTTACACGCATGTAAGGGATTTTGTGATCTTGTTGCGGGGGCGGGAATCGAACCCGCACCTGGAGGTTATGAGCCTCCCGACCTACCGTTGGTCAACCCCGCTATTTGGCTAAATATACACAAATTTAAAGAAAACTCAATTAATGTACTCTAGTTCTTTGAAGACTCTTCTGTATAAACCTATCACACGCTTTGCTTCGTCATTCGTGATTTCATAGCTTGTACCCTCATGCGCAATCTTGTTTCGCACTCTGTGAGCCTCCCATGCAGAGTCAAGAGACGCAAAATCCCCTCTCGCCACATTTTTTAGTTGATCCCCCAAAGTCTCACCCTGATACCCAGCTCTAGTTAGTATTTGTTCAAGCAATACATCTGCCTCTATTATTGCCAGTCGCCAGTCATTTGGATTTTCAGACCCAATATGAGATACGATCTGTTCCCATTTTTCGCTAGCGTTTAATGTTCCTGTAAGACTTGATTGAGCCAACCCTTCTTCCCTCTTTTTCCGTTCATCTGCCGCGTCCATAAAAACCTGCTCCTCGTCTTTCCTAATCTGGCGCAACCGTATCGCAACGTAAACAACAGCAGTCAGAAGAAGTAGGGTTAATACAGTGGATACGACTCTGAATATATCCCACAGTACGAAAACACTATCCGGAATAGTGTTTGTAAGAATATCCTGGCCAAAAATTAATTGGTAAATTAGTAGTAGGAAATACTCAACGTTAAGAAAATTAAAGTCCATGCACTAATTAAATACTAGCTTCAACATCTTTTCCACCCTCAAAAAGTGACTTCTCATGTAAATGCGGTGCAATAAACTGAAATCCAATAGGTAAATCCCTACCACCATTTGGAACTGTGCCCATAGGGATAGATATAGATGGCATTCCAGTAAGGTTTGAAGAGACGGTAAAAATATCTTCAAGGTACATAGAAAGCGGGTCAGCCTTTTCACCAATCACAAAAGCGGTAGATGGTGTGGTCGGTGTAGCTATTAAATCAACTCTCTTAAATGCTTCAAGGAAATCATTCGTGATAATCTTCCTAACAGCAGTAGCCTTTCCATAATAAGCATCATAGTAGCCAGAAGAAAGAACATACGTACCAAGTAGTATCCTTCTTCTTACCTCCTCTCCAAAACCAGCACCACGACTCTCTTTATAGTCATCAATAAGTGACGCTCCATTAACATGTAAGCCATATCGCATTCCATCAAAACGAGAAAGGTTGGTGGAGGCTTCAGCAGGCATGATTATGTAATAAACCGCAAGCGAAGCCTTTATGTTTGGAAGTTCTATTTCCTTAATAGTGTAACCACTACTCTCAAGACTTCTTAAAGTGCGCTCAAAATTTTCCATAACTTCGTTATCAACACCGTTTCTTAAGAAACCTCTAGGAACACCTACAACTTTGCCACCGTTTGGCGAGTAAACAGGGTCGCGAAGTGAAGTGCTGTCCATTTTGTCCGCTCCTTTGATAGCGTCAAAAATAATCTCCGAGTCTTCAACTGTTTTTGTTAATGGTCCTATCTGGTCAAGTGACGAACCAAGTGCGATAAGTCCATTTCGTGAAACTGTCCCATAAGTAGGTTTAAATCCAACAACACCGCAATAACTTGCGGGTTGCCTTACTGAACCCCCTGTGTCTGAGCCAAGTGCACCTAGCGCAAGACTTGCGGCAACAGCTGCGGCAGAGCCACCAGATGAACCACCGGAGACGCGAGAGAGATCGTGTGGGTTTTTGGTTACACCAAAAGCAGAGTTTTCCGTTGAGCCCCCCATCGCAAACTCGTCCATGTTGACCCTCCCTAAAAAGACAGCCCCCTCTTTTCTCAATCTTGATATAACTGTTGCGTCATAAGTTGCTTTGTAGTTTTCAAGCATTTTTGAAGCGGCTGAGGCAATGTGTCCTTTAATTAATATGTTGTCCTTAATTGCAAGCGGAATCCCTAATAACGGCGAATATTCACCCTTACTAAAGCTCACGTCTGCCTCTTTCGCACTAGTTATTGCGTCATCAAAAACCTCAAGATATGCGCGAACATCTTTATCGTTTGCTTCAATGTTTTTCAAGTAGCTCTCTGTCAGCTCAACAGCAGAAAAGTCTTTATTTCTAAGAGCCTCTGATGCGCTTTTTATAGTAAGATTTTCTGTATCCATCTCGTTAGTGACAGGCCGCGATCGTTGCGTCCTTGGTTATTGCTGATAAGTTGCTGTGAATTTGTATTTCTCTCATAATATTGCGTTATTACTATGTGACCGCGGTCACTAACGGGATCCATCCTATTGTTCAATAATTTTCTTAACCACAAGAGAGTTGTCATCTTGTTTTGACAACTGGTCAACTAGCCTATCAGTGTACATTCCAGCTTTGTGTGGCTCCCCATCTTCTCTCATTATGTTTCTATGTTCACCCGCTTCAACAACTTCCTCGCCCACAATACTAGAGATAACACCCACGTAACCAAGTATAGATTCCACATCATTAGCCAACTTTTCCCTTTCACTCTCCGGAACTTTAATCCGTGCAAGTTCAGACAATTTCTCTATTTCTTCTGGAGTAATCATTAAGCAAGCATACATTTAGCTTGAAATTAGCGCAATAAACTCTTCTTCAGACAAAACCTTCACACCAAGCTCGGTTGCTTGTTTAAGTTTTGACCCAGGATTCTCTCCAGCTACAACGTAGCTCGTTGCATTTGAAACTGAGCTTGAGACAGAGCCCCCTAATGCACGAATTCTTTCACTCGCCTCATCGCGAGAAAAAGATGATAGAGTTCCGGTTAATACAAACGTACTACCTAAAAGTGCATCACCTTCTTTTTCTACAACCTCAAACTTAATATGCTTCAGCAAATTTTTGACAAGCTTTTTGTTTTCCTTGTCTTTAAACCAAGAGTATATTGAAGAGCCAACGACATTCCCTATTCCATCTATTTCCGAAAGCTCTACTTTTGTTGCGCTCATTATTCTATCAAGTGAAGTAAAATGCTCTACTAAGTCATGTGCTGTTTCCTCTCCCACTTGGTCAATTGATAATCCAATTATAAATCTTGCCAAGGTTGTGCTTTTGGCGTTCTCTATTGCAGAAAGTAAATTCTCAACGGACTTATCTTTAAAACCAGGAAGGGCTGAAAAATCGCCCTGCCTTAAAGTAAAAATGTCATCATATGAAGTAACGAGACCTTCTTCTATTAAAAGATCCACAACCTGCTCGCCCAAACCAACAATGTTTATGGCCTTCTTTGACACGAAGTGGTGAAATTTTCTACTTCTTTGAGCAAAAGACTCTTTGCTAACACACCGCCATGCAGCTTGTCCTTTTAAGCGCTCTATAGAGCCATCCCCTCCACATTGTGGTACTTTTTTAGGAAACTTATACGGCTTTTCATCTCCGCTTCTAAGCTCAACTAAAACCTTAACTATGTCAGGTATAACGTCGCCCGCCCTTTGTATTATTACTGTGTCACCAATACGAACGTCCAGACGCTTTATTTCATCTTCATTGTGAAGTGTGGCACGAGAAACAATTGCACCAGAGACTCTCACAGGCGCTAGATGCGCGACCGGAGTAAGCACACCAGTGCGACCGACCTGAAGCGCAATATTTTCAACTGTCGTAGTCACCTGCTCGGCAGGAAATTTATAAGCAATTGCAAAGCGCGGTGCCTTCCCGGTATGCCCAAGAGCACCTTGAAGTGAAATATCATTTACTTTTATCGCCAACCCGTCCATCTCGTAGTCTTCTTTTTCTCGCCTCTTTAACCACTTTTTATAATACTCATCTATATCGTCAATAGATTTAGCGAGCATATAATTTGGATTAGTCCGAAATCCAAGCTCTTTGAGTAGTTCCAACTCTTTAATCTGAGTCTTGGGGTTTAAAATTGACTCCTTAAGTGGACTTAATCGTTCAATATCATAGATAAAGCTACTCAACTTTCTTTTAGCCGAAACTTGTGGATCAAGCTGACGCAATGTTCCTGCTGCAGCATTTCTAGTATTGGCAAAAACCTGTTCGCCGACCTTTTTTCTTTCGGAATTTATCCGTTTTAACTCACTGTGTGAAAGCCAAGCCTCTCCAACAACGACAATGTCTACTTTCTTATTTAACTTAAGAGGAATACTTTCAATAGTGCGCAAATTGTGCGTAATATTCTCTCCAATAACCCCATCCCCTCTTGTGGCACCTCTTACAAACTCTCCATTTTCATACTCAAGGATTACTTTAAGTCCATCTATCTTATGTTCAATACTATATTCAATACCATCAAATGCCACATCCTCTTTTTTTAAGTATCTAGAAATACGTTCCTCCCACCTTTTTAAATCATCCACTGAAAATGCATTGTCAAAAGACCACTGTCGCACTTTATGTTCCACTTTTTCAAAATGCGGAAGAATGTCCCCGCCCACGCGCACAGTTGGACTATCTTCATCTTTAAGCTCTTTATATTTATCCTCAAGTAGCCTCAACTCCTCTATTAAAGAGTCGTATGCCTCATCAGAGAGTTCTGGTTCATCATTTTCGTGATATTGCTTTCTATGATATTCAATAAGGCTCCGTAGCTTATTCGCACGAATTAGGGCTTTGTCTTGTTCACTTATTGCCATTACTAGAAGGTTACCCTAATTGCTCTTTCAACTCTACGTGGATTAATGTCGTTTCCACAGGTAGTATTATAGCCCTTTGATTCTATTCTAGTCCTTGGGTGAGTGAGGCTTTTAGTTACCGAGACGACAGAACAAAATCCACTTACTTCAAATTCAAATATCATAGGCGTGTCAAAACCAACGCCACCACCGTCAGAGACAGTAGTGCCTCCACATGTAACGGTGCTAGGGGTCGTGGTTGAAAATTTGGACTGTTTATCATTCCAGTAAAGTGCACACTCAATCCCAGTATCCGCTGCATAAAATGCAAATTGAGATTCACGCCCGATAGAGGAAAGAAGAACCTCTTTAATAGTAATGTTAAAAATTCCCAAACCAATAGAAAGAAGTAACGACGAAACTAATACCGCAAGCAATAACGTGAACCCTTTGTTTTTTATTTTAAATCTCATATTATTGCCAATCAAAAATATTCTCTCTTACACTAAAGGTTCTACTAAGTACACCTGTCATCCACTCAATCGTTACGGTTATTTCTGCTTCTGTTGACCCTGGCAAAATGTTAACAATAACCGTCCTTGTATATTTTGTTTCTTCCCCCTGTGAGTAGTTATACAATCCATTACTTGTAATATAAAGAAGTTTTGGACATGTACCCGAACAACTTGCCATTGCATCATCCCAAATATTTACAGTAAACGGCTCCCCCACAATACTTGGTAGTCCATTTAACCAGGAACTCCCTTCTAATATATTTTCATCTCTTACGTTTCTTATAAACTCAATGCCCTCTTGTGCCAAATAAAACGCAGTCACCTGATCTCTTGCAAAAAAAGCGGCAACGAGACCCTTTGAAGAAAGCGTAAGTGGTCCTGCAACAGAAACCACCAAAATAGATATTGCAACCAATGTCTCTATAAGCGTGAATCCTCTTTTTTTATTTTTCTTTTTTAAATTCATATTAACTAAATATCCAGAAGTCTTTGCGAGACAGTAGTTTCAATATTGAAAGACGTAACTGCTTTAGTTGATATACCGGCGGTCCCAGAAATTGTAATCACAACTCTGGGTTGCTTTGTATCAAAGGCCGATGAGCCTGTAACATAAAACGCCATATTCGTAATATTTACTTCCGGGGCAGTTATTCCAACAAAGCTAGCCCCACCATTTGAAGACTTCTCAATTTGCGTACCATTTAATCTATATATAACCTGGTCAGTGTCCGTAGCAGAATTTCCATCATAGGCCTCAAACGCTAACAGTGGGCCGCCACCACTACAACCATTAGGAACACCTATATTGGGGGGTACAGTTGCTACACTTGAGCAATGGTAAGTATAGCCAACCCGGATGTTTCTAGACATATTCTCAAGTGCAAAGTTTAAGTTATTCATAACCGACTTTACTGCCTGTGCTTTTTTATTTGCATCAACCAGAGCTAAAAGAGAGCCGACAATGATGAGCATCACAACTGAAAAGACCGCCATGGACACAACCATTTCTATAAGTGTAAATCCTCTTTTTTTATTTTTTCTATTAACCATTATGTTAAGTTGCTGGAATTGATATTTGTCCGGTTGATTCTATAAGAATTGACCTCTCTTTTCCTTGTGGCGACTCTACTACTATAGTTGCGGCAGTATAGGTAACTATTGAACCATTTACCCTTATGTTGGCATCAGGGTCAGGCCTAAGGAAAGTTATATTTAAAGTTGAAATGGCTCCCGCATCAGAGCAATCTTCAGAACCACTAATTTGAGTCGCGCAGAACCTCTTAACTTTATATCCTTGTTTTATGGAAAATATTTCTTCAATTTCATCAGATGCAGTCTCATACGTATTGTTTAAATCAAAGTCGGCGTAAAGAGTGTAGGAGTTTAGGTCGCTAGTTGAAAAGTGGACACCGTAGCCTATATCAAACCTACCACTGCCTACTGTTGGTTTAAATTCACGCGCAGAAAGTCCAAAAAGTTGAGCCTGTCTTATGGAGAGCGCTACATCATATGCCAAATTCCCAACTAGTAGGTTGCCACCAAAGCGTGAATGATTGGCGAGCAATACAGAAGTAATAGCAACAAGGATTGAAATTGAAACAAGCAATTCAATAAGCGAGAAGCCACGCTTTTTATTTTTTTTGGTACTTTTTGAAAACATTAAAATAATACTAAGTTAAATACATCTACCTTGAAGAAAAATACTATAAATGTACTAAATGCCATAAACGGTACAAACGGCACCTCAACACCCATTGTACGAACTCGCAGGCTTAATTTCAATTTACTATTTCGCATTAGTCTAAATTTTCTTTGCCAATTTATAAAGAGAAGAAGAAGTGAAAAGACTGCTCCAATCCAAAATGAAAGTATTACTGCTGATAGACCACCTGAAAGCCCTAACAAAAACCCAATAGAAAGAGTAATTTTAGCATCACCCAATCCCATCCACCTGCCGTCTGACACTCTCCATAAGACATAAAACGGCAGTGCTAAGAATAACCCATACAGTATTTGGCTAAAAAACGGGTTACCCATTAGACCAACAGAAAATATTAAAGAAAGTATCGCGGTTAGGGATGCGGCCTCATTTGGAACTATGGTGTGATGAAAGTCATATACTGATATGAATAGTAGAAGCCAGAATATCGTAATTAAAACGATTGTACTAAAGATTGAAAGAGCAAGTGAGGCCACAAAAACAAACAAAAGCCCCGAAAGAATTTCAACAAGCGGATACTGATAAGAAACCTTGCTTCCACAACTTCCACAGTGGCCCCTTAAAGATAGAAAAGAAAGTATTGGAATTAACTCTTTATACGTTAATGTTTTATTACAAGATGCACAATGAGACCTTCCAGATAAATTTCTACCAGAATGGTATCTAAGAATTAGCACATTAAGGAAACTTCCAAATATTGTACCGAACCCAAACCATATAAAAGCATGAAGTAAATCCATATTAGATAAGTATACCCTCAAACAACAAACGGCTCACTGCGTGAGCCGTTTGTTGTTTGGATAATCTTAACTTACGGTTTTACGTCGTAAACCGGGTCTGTGCCCGCAAAATCTGCAGCACTTCCAGTACAGACCGTACCAGCAGCAGCATCTACATCCGAACTAAGCGTTGAGTGCCCAGTGTCTTCAAGTGTTGCACCCAAGTGATAGCTTGAACATGTAGCTCCTGAACCAAGCGCGGCATATGAATAACCACTTCCAGAAACTGGGTCCGTTGGAATCGCTGAGATGTATCCGGGTGTAACAAAGTTGGCTACGGTTACAGCCGTTGGGTAGTTGCTATTTGAGTCAAAGTAAAGCTCGAGAGCCAACTGCAACTGTTTTACATCTGAAACTCGCCTAGCATCGCGCGACTTTTGCCTAGCGCTATTTAGAGAAGCCAATACTACCGAGGAAAGAATTCCGATTATTGCAATAACGACCAAAAGTTCTATCAATGTAAATCCTCGAGTTCTACTTTTATACATAAGTTCTATTAATAGTTAACAATATAGACTAATCAATACTTTGCTGAAATTATAGTACGTAGCGAGCTTAAAAACTAGCGTACTGTGGAAAACTATATACTTCCGGCTACATTGTATATAGGAAGAAGGACTGACGCTAGGAGCACACCAACTCCAAGGCCAAGGGCCACAATCATGATTGGTTCAATAAGGTTGACCAAAGTATCAACTGCGTTTGTTACTTCTCTCCTATAAAACTTTGCTAAAGTCTCTAGAATACTGCCCAGTTGGCCCGTTTCTTCACCAATCTTTATCATTTGGACCAGAATACCAGGAAATTCTTCATACTCACCAAAAGCTTCCGAAACCGGCGTTCCTTGCTTTATTTTCTCCGTTGCCTCTTTAAGTATTGCTTCAAATGTTGGGTCGCCAACAATAGCTGCGGTTATTTCAATACTACGAACCATCTGGATTCCACTTGAAAGCATTGTGCTTAGGTTATCCGCAATTCTAGATAGAAACAATTTTCTATAGAGATCCCCAACAAAAGGAATAGAGAGCCTTAGACGCGAAATACCAAGCGAGCCTTTTGACCCACGCACATACCTCCACACAAAGAACCCTCCAACAAAAATCAAGATAAGAAGGAAGACGCCGTAATTAACAAAGAAGTTAGAAAGTGCTATGACAACTTTGGTATAGACTGGTATTTCCTGACCAGAATCACTAAGGATTGTAGCGAACTGTGGAATGACAGTAGTAAGCATCAATATCATTACCCCGAAGAAAGTACTCATAACAAAAGCCGGATAAATAAGTGCGTTTGTTGCCTTTTTTGACACTTCATACGTCCTGTCTAAATACCCAGCCAAAAATTCAAAGGTTTCATCTAGTTTACCTGACTCCTCTCCTGCTATAACCATGTTTGTATAAAAAGCAGAGAAAACTTTAGGGTGTTTTGCCAATGCGTCTGAAATGGTGCTCCCACCTTGTATATCATTTGCTACCTCCCCTAGTTTTTCTTTCAAAATCGGAGTTGGTGCCTCTTCAGAAAGCATCCTAAATATACGGAGTGCGGACACTTGAGCCTGAAAGAGAGTTGCGACTTGCCTAGAGAGAATTACAATCTCCCTGTTTGACACTCTTTCAAAAAATTTAAACCTATAATTTAAAATAGAGCCTGAACCGTCCGCTGGGTCAATTGCAGAAACCACAAGACCGCGCCTCTGAAGAGAGCTAAGTGCAACATCCATGTTAAGAGCATCAATAGAGCCCTTGCTTTCAGCTCCGCTCTCACCTATTGCTGTGTAATTAAAAAGCATATTAAAGTAGTCTATCTAAGGCTTGCGAGTTAAGCGAACGCGCGTAAGCACTTTCAACTGTTATCTCCCCCCTTCGCACCAAATCAGCCAAATGCCTGTTCATGTCTATCATACCTTCTTCAAGCCCAGTCTCTATAACAATGTTTATCTCGTGCGTCCTCTTTTCTCGGATTAGGTTCGCAATAGCTTTATTGTTTATCATAAGTTCATATGCCGGAATAAGCCCACCAGAAACCCGCGGTACTAGGCGCTGTGAGAATACACCAGCAAGACTTGAAGAAAGTTGCATACGTATTTGCTCCTGTTGAGATGGCGGAAAAGCATCGATAATGCGGTCAATGGTTTGCGCAGCGTTGTTTGTATGAAGAGTTGAAAATACTAAATGTCCTGTCTCGGCAGCTGTAACCGCCGCACTCATTGTTTCAATACCACGCATTTCACCTATCATAATAACGTCAACATCTTGCCTAACCACAGAGCGAAGACCGCTTTCAAAACTTCTCGTATCAATACGAACCTCTCTCTGGTCAATCAAAGACCTTTTGTTCTCAAACACGTATTCTATTGGATCCTCAATAGTGACGATGTGTTCCGTTCTCTTCTCGTTTATTAAATTAATAAGAGCTGCAAGCGTTGTAGACTTCCCTTGTCCAACTGGCCCAACAACTAAGAAAAAACCCTGCTCACGCTCTGTAAAAGTTTCAAGTATGGAAGGTAGGTTTAGCTCGGCAATAGTTTTAATATTCTTAGGAACAAGTCTTAGTGCCACAGCGGCGGTGCCTTGCTGAAAATATCCACTTCCACGAAAACGAATAGCCTCATGTGTGTAAGAAAAATCAATTTCTCTTGTCTTTAAAAAATATTCCTTCTGCTCCGGAGTAAGTAATATAGAGATAAGGCCCAAAGTGTCGTCGCCTGTTAATTTTTTCTCCTTCAAAAGTGGTACCAAACCACCTGAAACTCTGATAGTTGGACCAGAACCAGAAACTAAATGAAGGTCAGAGCCTCCTTCCTTAACGAGTATGTCAATAAATTTTGATAATTCTTTTTTGTAATCCATATTATGCACTCACAACACTACCTTTTGCCGATTCGGCTTCTTCATCTTCCGCCTCTTCGCTTATCAAAAGCGTCCCGCCTAGAGTATTTATTTCCTCAAATGGAACGATGCGATTAAACGATTTAATAATAGCATCTTCTTTCATGGTAAACATTCCATTTGCTCTCGCCACTTTAAGAATTTCAGTATCAACCGGTTTGGTTAGTATTGTCTTCTCAATTTCACTATTCATACTTAACACTTCAAACACCGGCACACGCCCCTTGCTGCCAGATGGGCATTCTGCTGTTGGTTCTAATCCATATAAATGGGCTTGATTTGGTATTTCTTTCTTAAATGTCTCTGGAAGGTCTGAAAATTCTTTATCAATTATTGCCTTTACACTTGCATTGACCGGTATTTCTTTGCCAGTGCCGTCGCAAAGCTTTTTAACAAGCCTCTGTGCAATAGCAAGCTGTAGTGTAGGGGCGATCAAAAACGGATCCACGCCCATATCAATGAGTCTTGGAATAACACCAATGGCATTATTGGTGTGAATGGTGGAAAGTACTAAGTGCCCGGTTAGGGCGGCCTGCACAGCAAGTTGTGCAGTCTCTTTGTCTCTAATCTCACCCACCATAATGACGTCTGGGTCCTGTCTTAATGTAGTACGAAGCCCCGATGCAAAAGTATATCCGATCTCGGGTCGGACTTGCGATTGACTCACGCCGTCCATGTTGTACTCAACAGGATCTTCAAGGGAAAGTACGTTTTTAGTCTCCCGATCCACTTCTGAAAGCATTGAATAAAGCGTGGTTGACTTACCAGATCCGGTTGGACCAGATATGAGAATCAATCCAAAAGGCTTAGCAATTGCTTCTTTTACAGCAACAAGAGACCGTGGTGAAAATCCAAGTTCATCAAGTTTGAAGAACCCCTTGTCGCGATCTAAAATACGCATCACTACTTTCTCGCCATAGTAAGCTGGGAAAGTAGAAACACGGAAGTCAACTTTTCTATTATCTATGTTTGCAGAGAAACGCCCATCTTGCGGTTTACGCCTCTCATCAAGGCGCATCGCTGAGAGTATTTTAATTCTAGCGACAGCTGAACGATGAACACTTACTGGTAAAAGTAGATTAGTGCTTAGTATTCCATCCACACGAAAACGCACCTTCACCTTCTCGCCGACATGTTCAATATGAACATCTGAAGCACCCCCAACAACCGCATGCCTTAAGATAATGGCAACTATCTTGGTAACAGGAGCATCCTCTTTTATTACATCATTATCACCAGCACTTTCAGAGGCCGCATTATCTATTTCCTTTTGAACTGCTTTTTGGTCACTTGAAAGCTCGGATTCAAGGTCAGTAAGTGCACTACTTACTTCACCAGTGAGTCCTTTATACATCTGATGAACCTTCTCAAAATCAGTTTGAGAGATTAAGAATATTTTAAATGGAAGATTCACTTTTGATGATATGAAATTAAGCGCATCAAGAGCTTCAATATTATCTGGGTCTACAATCCCTACTTCAAGTACGCCATCCGTAAGGCCGAGCGGTACGAAACTATAGTGAAGTGCCGACTCTGCTGGTACGTATTTAAGTATATCGTAAGAAACTTTTGCATCCCCCATTTCCCTCGGTGGCAAGTTAAAATACTCGGCTTTTGCAGCTAGGATTTCCGACGCAGATACACCTCTTTTGATTAAGATACTTTCAATTAGTTCTCCAGACTGCTTTGCCTCTGCTTCTACAGAAACAATGTCTGTGTTACTAACTAGATTTTTTTTTGCTAATACGCTTAAAAGATTCATATTTTTATATTAGCAACACACGGAAATAGCCAACCTATTCTGGACGTGGTGCAAATGGGTTTTCTCTTCCAACTGGTTCAGCAGTAAGGTCGCGCCCAAAATCACGCAAAGACTTAAACGCCTGGTCGTCAAAAATAGATTCGTCTAATTCAATGGATTTTAGGTCAATAAGAAGTGTAAGAAGTGCCCTATCGGCAACACCATTCGCTGAATTCTCAATTGATGCTGTGAGCAATGAACTATCATTTCCCACGAAGAAGAAATTGTATCCAACAAATGCAAGAACGACCACCACACCTATTACTATAAAGTTCTTATATTTTGTAAAAATTTCCATCATGTTATTTGAGCCAATAGGTTCTTATGCTTACACCAAATTCATAAAGATCTCCCGGTTTAGTTGAGTCAAACTTTAAAGAAAGAACATCAACGATGCGTAAACTAGATTCCAAGTCCTTCAGAAATTCTATGAAGTCCTCATATGAACCAGCCACAGAGAAGCTAAGTACCACAGAGTCAGTTGCCCCGGTGTCTATCCGTATTGCATCTGCGCTATCACCAGTGTTCGTTGCTATCTGAACATTCCTAGTCCTCATATTATATTTAGATGCAATCCCATCTATGTCTAATATAAGTCTTACGTTATCAATGTTATCTGGAAGCATTTTAACAAGCCTATCTAAGTCTGCTTGCGAGAATGTATTAAATCTAGACAAAAGAGTGTCGCGAATCTCCTGGAGCTCTCTTGATTTGCTAAGAGCTTGGTTAAACTGAATATCAACTGCCTTAGTGGCTTTTACTTTCTCATATGTAGGGTCAATATACCCAAAGAAAACGCCTGCCGAGACTGCTAGTGCTATTAACGGAACAAGTAATTTACCCATATTATGGTGTTATATCGATTGACGTTTCATCTAATTCGACCTCCCCAAGCGGTTCTATATTTTCCCCTTCACGTCCAGTGAATGAACTCAAATTATTTACGTACGACACAAGGTCCTTATCAATGGTTGCGGTAAAGTCAAAAATCACATTCCCAGTTTGATCTAGGTTAAGCCCAGAGAAAATTGGCTCATTGATAAGTCTGTCTCGTCCAAATATATCAGCTTGAAGTGCAACTCCACTAAAGTTTTTTGCGTTTCCGCTCATTGAAATATTTATCCTACTATCTTCAAGAAATGCATATTCAAAAGATTCAAATCTTACGCTGTTTAGTGTAAGCCTCTCTAGTAAATCAAATAGTGCGGATATAGAAACGTGGTTATCAAGAATCTCCTCTGCAGCCTTTAGTCTGTTATCAACCCTCACTAATTCTTGTATCAAAGTGGGTTCAAATGCCGCCTGTGCTCTATCTAGCGTTGCCTTTTTTCTTTCAACTGATGTATCAAGTAACTGCTGGTACAGGAAAACCCCTACCGCAAGAGCAATAATACCAATAGTAAAAATACTCAATATGAGTGAGATGATGCCAAGCCCTCCACTTCTCTTTTTTGATGGAGTGCCACTAATTGGCTGTTTTGGAATAAATGATGTTTTGAATTTTGGCTCCATATTAGTTATCTGTTTGAAGTTTTCGTAGCGCCACTCCAACAGCTACCGCAAACTCTGGGCCAACTCCTTTAAGTACGTCGTCAAGAAACGCGGGTGACTCTACTTTTGCAAAAGGGTCGCTTACAGTAACTTCCGTCTCAAAGTGTTTCTTTGCTTCATCAAGTATGCCATTCATTGCAGCAGTGCCTCCTGCAAGGATTACATTACTAACGCTTTTATTAAAGCGCCCTTGATAGTTCAATAGTACTCGATTGGCCTCTGAAAATATATTGTCTAGTGTTAATAAAATTGATTCTTTCATTGCTGGGTTAGTTGGATCATCAAATAGTCCGACCTCTCTTTTCAGCTCTTCAGCTTTTGCAACAGTCATACCAAGTGACTGTGAAAGTGCGAGAGTGATGTCTTGTCCGCCCCTATTTATAATATGAGACGCCCTTACGATACCAAACTCAACCATATACGCCTTTGTACTAGCCGCCCCCATGTCAAGAACCATCACCGGTGCCACACCTTGGCCAAGGACCGCTCGGATTGTGCTAAATATCTCTATTTCATAAAACTCAACAATCCGTTTCGTGTTTTCCATCACCGCCTGATATTTATTTAAGACGTCGTTATGTATTGCAACCAAAAGTACATCTAGTTTACTTACATCTTCCTTACCATCTTCTGCCTGCGGAGCCATCTCTCCGTCTTTTGCTAAATATTTACTTTCATTTTTAGGCACAACAAACCAATCTAGCGTTACTTCTGAAAGTGGAACTGGAATATACTTTCTAGCCTCAATAGGTATAAGACTCTGAAGCTGTCTTTGTGGTAGGTCTGGCACCTGTATTAAGGAAGTGAGGCTAGCACTAAACGGAATGGCCACACCTGCAATTTTTGCAGTTACATTTGCTTCGGCTATTAGGTCAGTAAGTACTGTGGAGAGCTTTTCAGCGGGTAAATTTGTAGCACGCCCGATTTCAAGTTCAGCATAAGGACCAAGAGCGAGCTCACCATAAGTCTCAAGAACGGCCACCCCCCTTTCTTTTCGCATCTGAACTATTTTAATAGAGGAAGAGCCAAAATCTACACCAAGAACACTGTCTCCTTTGGTGGAGCGAGAGAGTAACGGAGCCAAAAGACCCTTTGCGGTTTCAAGCAAATTACGCATGTTGTGAGAAAAGTATATCACAACGCTCATGTACAATATTTAATATGACTTACACGGATAGACTAAAAACTAGCGCTATGTGGCTACTTAACGTACTTTTTCCAGCAGGTGAAATTGAAGAAGAAGTGCGTAAAATGGATGTCGAGACAATTTCACGCAAAGTTAGTGTAAGAAATATAGACGAGGTTATTTACTTTTTGAATTACCGCGACCAAGTAGTACGCAAAATGATTTGGATGCTTAAATACCGAGGCGATAGTCATGTTTCAAAGCTTTTAGGGAGTGTGCTTAATGACTACTTACTTGAAGAGCTTTCGGATATTGAAATTTTTGATAAATCAGATGTTGTTTTAGTACCAATCCCAATACATCCTGCTCGCAGACGCTCCCGTGGCTTTAACCAAATTGAACTTGTACTTAAAAATCTGAAAAATGATTATGAAATAGACACAAAATCATTAATAAAGAATAAAAACAATCGTCCTCAAACAGAAATAAAAAAGAAAGTGGAGAGAATACAAAACGTAGTTGATGCCTTTACTGTTTCAAGTCCGGAAAGTGTAAAAAATAAGCACATAATACTAATAGACGACGTTACTACAACTGGAAGTACATTACATGAAGCAAAAAGAGCACTTATTAAAAGTGGCGCTAAAAGCGTAGAGTGCATAGCTTTCGCACACTAACTTTATTAAATTATGGATTTACGAAATCCATATATTTTTAGACCGTTAGACCGTAATTACTTTTAGTTCGATTAACCGAACTAAATTCATACGATACCTACTTGCGACAAACACGTACAGTAAAACCACATCTAGTAAGAATAGTCAGCCCAAATACCTAATAAGACTCCAGCGTAGTGCACTACAATGTAAAGGAAAAATATATACCCTACTATTCCGACAATTAAAAATATAAGGGCTGAATTTATTATTTCTTGTCGCCTCTTTTTAGCTTCGTCTATTGTGCATATCCCTTTTTGTCTTCTAAAATAAAAAATCATACTCACTACTAAAAGAAGTAGGCCACCACCACGGAAAACCCACTTATAATCACCATAAAAAGTATCAGCTAAAGAGCTTGCAAAACTAACGGTTGAAAGCCCAAGTAGCACAAGCACAAGTGGGCTTAAGCAACAAAGTGAGGCGCCTATTACAGGCCAACAAGAAACCTTTAGTATTTCTTTTATTTTCACAACTCTATTATAGTGGCTTGTGATAAAATGGCGAATAAGATGAAAAATATACTCATAATAATCGTGGCTATAGTATTGGTATTTGCTGGCCTTTGGAGCCACCAATGGTACAAAGGTAAAACTGCTCCAAGCGTAGCGGATACTTCTGTTGCAACCATCAAAGAAGAGGTGGCGTACTTTGCAGGTGGATGCTTTTGGTGCACAGAAAGTGACTACGAAAAATTAGAAGGAGTGGTGGAAGCAATCTCAGGATACATGGGAGGCACTGTTGAAAATCCTAGCTACAACGAGGTTTCAAGCGGCACCACAGGACATCGCGAGGCGGTCAAAGTGGTTTATGATCCTAGCCAGATAACATATCAACAATTAGCTTTTGAACTCCTAAGAGAAACAGACCCGACAGACGAAGGTGGTTCATTTTACGATCGTGGACACCAATACACTTCTGCAATTTATTACAAAGACGAAAAAGAAAAACAAATTGCAGAAAATGTTATAGCCAAGGTTGAAACAGCTGGCGTGTTTGACTCTCCTATAGTCACCGCTGTTGAGCCGGTAGGTACTTTCTGGCTTGCAGAGAAATATCACCAAGACTACTATAAGAAAAACTCAATTCAATACAAATACTATAGAAATGCATCAGGAAGAGACAACTTTATTGAGTTAGCGTGGAAAGGGCGCAAGTATAAAGATTTTTTTAACGACAACATGAATAAAAAAGTAAATAAGTGGGAAGATTTTGTAAAGCCAGATGATAAGACGCTTCGCGAAACTCTTACTCCCATTCAATACGAAGTGACACAAAAAGAAGGCACGGAAAGAGCATTTGATAATGAGTACTGGGACAACCACGAAGAAGGAATATACGTAGACATAGTTTCAGGCGAACCACTTTTCTCCTCAACAGACAAATTTGATTCAGGCACGGGGTGGCCAAGCTTTCTTAAACCACTTGATTATGATTTTGTGACAGAGCACAAAGACTTTAAGCTCATAATCCCGCGCACAGAAATAAGGAGTAAATATGCCGACTCACATTTAGGACACATCATATTAGACGGTCCAGTTGAAAACGATAGAATCCGCTACTGCATGAACTCAGCAGCACTCCGCTTTATTCCAAAAGAAAATCTAGAAGCAGAGGGCCTCGGCGAGTACTTAAATCTCTTTGAGTAAAATTAACTCTAGAGTTAATTCAAGAGTTGTATACTAAGTTGACCAAACCACAGAAAATAAAAATTGTTATAGAAAATAACCCAAACAAAGCAAAGAAACTAAGAAAACAGCTTTCCAAAAACTTCTACATTCCGTCAGAGCTTAGAGAGGAGTACGAACTATTCTAATCTGCTACAAGATATCTCGGGCTGGAACCGTGGTTGGTTAAGTCCCGTGAGGTTGGTTTTAAATATTTTAGTTTATTAGAATGAAAGTTCCTAGTGCGCTACAAAATCTTATACTGAAAGCTCAACTCATCAGAGTCACCTCCCCGAGTATCATCTTTGATGCTCAAGATTTTTGTAGCAAGAAATTTGCCATTTTGAAATCTTTTGTTCCATATCTCTACACTTTTAAGACGCAATTTCTGGCACACGTGCCTCCACCTCGGGCTCTTTCTCGACCAAGCTGACATGAATGTCTTTCTTCTTCAGTGATAGATACAGCAATACTGCCCCAACAATAAGAAGAGCCCAAACTATCAAAAAATATTCTAGGCTGTCGTGCGTGTTCAAGTAACCGATTATTGGTGCTAGTGCCACATATGGCAGTGTTCGAAAGAATGAAGCTACAGACAAAACAGTGGCTCGCTGATGTTCTTCGGCTCTGTGATTCAACACCTCGCTCATAAACGGATAGAGAACATGCTCACCAGCGTAAAGCGTTAGAATAACGGCATAACCCCATACACCGATGTCAGCGATTGAGAGCAACAAGCTCGCTGCCGCTCCAAGAGAGATTAAAGAAATAACGCGCTTCTCACTCAAATTTTCGGCATACTTGTGCATGTACGCCAGTATGCCAACAGTTATCAAACTACTTGATGCTATAACGATTGAACCCCAAAACGGATCGAAATGAAAACGATCTAGCAAAACAAGACGAAGGAGTCCCCATCCAGCCGTATAAAACAGACCTTGAACAGTAATGATTATCGGGACGTATAACCATAGTTTTGGTGTACCGAACTGTAAGAATCCATCTTTGATACTGACCAAATATTCTCTCAGCTCGGCAGATAGCTTTTGTTTTGCTTTCTCTGGTCGAATATCCTTAATTGACCAGATCAAGAAAGCAGAACTAATTAATGCAACTCCAGTGAGAATCCACGGTATACGAGGATTTATTGTATGAAGCCAACCACCAACGACTGTTGCAACAAGTGTTCCGATTAGTGCTGCTTGTGAAGCTCGAGTCACAAGTTTCCGCCAGTTTACCGATGTGCGGTCAAAATTGAGTTTTTGAAAGAATAGTGCTTCATCTGCACCCGATACGAACGAAACACCGACCATCATGATGGCCTGCCCGACAAAAAACGGGATAAAGCTACTTCCGAAAGCTTGAATCAACAAACCACCTCCAGCGAGCATTTGACCTAACTTGACCATTTTGTCACGGCCAAATTTATCTGCCAAAGCACCTGACGGCACTTCGGCAAGAAGACCAATCGCGAACGCAAAACCATCAAGAATTCCGACCTGGTAGTCGGTGATAAAGATACGGTAAAAGTAAAGCCAAACAGCACCGATAAACCAAAGGCTTGTGAGCGTCTCGTAGACGATATATCTGCGAGAGAGTCTTCGCTGTTTATCTGTTAATGTTTGGTTCATGTTATATGAGTCAACATTGATAGATGCTAACACCATCGTTGCACCTGTGGCTTTCAAACACCTACCCATTATTTTATTCACACAGTTTACAAAAACAGGTGGCATAAAGCCACCATTTTCGTAAATGCAAGCTACCTCGGGCTGGAACCGTGGTCGGCTAAGCCATGTAAGGCTCCCTGTTTACTCAAGTGTAGAGTGATTGATATGTAAACAACAGTCCAGTGAGCATGGCGAGTCGGGCTATTTCTAACTACCTCGGTTTATTAAATCTTTCGCGCGGCCCATAATTCTTTCCCCTACAACTCCCCAGTCAAAGTATTTCTTGTAATCTTGTGGGTCAATTAATTTTATTTCCGTTATTCCACCATCAGGATCTTCTACAGACGGTCCATGAGGCTTAACTCTACACACATAACGAAGCTGAAAAACGTAACTAGAATCTCTTGTATCAATCATCTTCTGGTAGCCAATTGGTACATAAGATAAAACGTTCATATTTGACTCCTCTTTTATTTCACGAATAAGAGTTTCTTCAAATTTTTCACCACTCTCTATTGTTCCACCAATAAGACCCCAATTTTTCTTCTTACCGCCAAAGCCGACAACTAACTTGTTCTCGTAGTAGCAAACACCATACACCTGAGTGCACTTACTATAGTCCAGATCATCAAACGAATCCGCATCTTTATATTCCAGAGCATATCTAACTCCGCTGTAACCGACGAATTCTTCATTTATTTGCATATTTTATTTTTAACTATTTTTATTTATTGGAATGAAGGTTCTCGAGCGCTAAACATTTTCATTAGAACAAAGTGACAAAAGCTCATTACCAAGATCTGTCATGTCAATTCGTCCATTGCCTAATTTAATCTTAATTTTCGGATTTGATTCTAGTTCGGATTTGATTTTTAGTACTTCCGAATGATTTTCTAAATAATGATAAATTTTATCTACCGCAAAGGTAAAGTTATGCTTTCTTTCAATTAGTCCTAGAGAAATCATATTATCTATGTATGAATTTACATTCTCTGGTGCGTCAAGTTTTATACATTCTCCGATACAATTGAAATTTTTTCTAAGTACACTGTAGCCTGTTTGTCCTTCAGTTTCTCTCTTTATGTCTGTGATAGGAAGGCTTCCACTAAGATTAATAATTTTAATGTTTTTATCTAAACCATATTTCTTTGCTTCTTCATCTGTTAATTCAGGAATCGTGACATTATTTGAAGGAGAAACAATATACTCAAGAATTTTTATTTCATCTGCAGTAAGTCTGTTTAATATTTCAATAAAGGTAACCATTACCTTACTCATGTTCCTTTTTTGAAGCAGTTGCAAGAATTTCTGCATAATAATCTGCTACCTTTTCCTGGTCAGTAAAGCGCATTTTTTCAAGTATTGGTACTAATACTCTGGTGTCTGGTGCAACTAATTCTTCCTCCTTTAACCCGTCAAGCTTATCTATATAACGGTGTATATTTGTTTCAAAAATCTCCGCCATTCTTCCAACTGGTGTCGTAAAAAGCGAAACACACTGCGCTAGCGATTTGCCTATTACCCTAACCGAAGGTTGAGCTGAGTCCTTGTACACTTCTTCAGTATTGGCCTTTATTATTTCACCTATAAGCTGTTCTGGTTCCATGTTTTGATTCTAACGCTATAAATAAATTTGTATAGCGGAAGCTACTTCGATCGCACGAGATACATACGTTCCTCGTGCTATCTGTCCGCCTTTGCTTTGGCGGAGCTCTAGGATGCGGAGAGTGAGGGATTCGTCCCTAGATATCTAATCGCTATCGCTCAAGATTCTCAGGACGCGACTCGACGCTTCATCGTGCTTTGGCACGCGCGTCTCCGTCGTTCGAATCTCTACTCATTAGCACGCAGTTTACAAAAATAGGTGGCATAAAGCCACCATTTTTTGCAAATGCGGAGAGTGAGGGATTCGAACCCTCGAAGCCCGTAAAGGCTTACACCCTTAGCAGGGGTGCGCTTTCGACCACTCAGCCAACTCTCCATTTACCCTGCGGACACCTCTTTATATCATATATACGAAGCAGGATTATACGTTATACTGATACTATAAAAGTATAAATTTAGCTAGTCTTATGAAAATAACAGGAATAATAGTCTTAATATTAGTAGTAGTCGCTGGAGGATATTTTCTTCTAGCTAATAATGAACCAGAAGGAGTATCCATAGAAGCCGGAGTTCCGGTCCCAGGTCTAACTATCGTTGAAGAGAAAATTGTAAATGATGCCAATTCAGCAAACGACAGTGCGCCAATTACTGACGGAGCAAAAGAAGAGACGACACCACAAGCATCTACCTCTGACACACCGCAAACAACAGCACCGGAACCAACTCCAACACCAGACCCAGAGCCAACAACACCAGAAGTGACTGAACCAGAGACGGTCGCACCTAAAACTGTGACGATAAATTATTCTTCAAGTGGGTACTCACCAAAAGACATTACCATTTCAAAGGGAGACACTGTTCGCTTTGTGAGCGCTTCTGGTACTTCAAACTGGCCTGCTTCAGCATTTCACCCAACGCACACCGTCTACCCAGGTTCAAACATTTCAAAATGTGGCACTAGCGCAAAAATATTTGACGCCTGTGGTGTTCTTGCTGACGGCGAGGCGTTTGAATTTACATTTAATGAAGAGGGTACATGGAAATATCACAACCACGTAAGCTCAAGCAGAACAGGCTCTGTCACCGTAGAGTAGTATGTTAGAAAATATGGATGTAAATAAAAAGGTAGACCTGTTGCTTCGCATAGGAGTTGCCTTTGCCTTCATCTACCCCGCAATTTCTGCAATATTTAATCCATTTGCGTGGATTGGATACTTTCCGCCATTCTTAATAGCACTATTTCCTTTTGACGCAACAATACTCCTTCACTTATTCGGAGTAACAGAAGTAATCATCGGTCTATGGATTCTATCTGGAAAGAAAATATTCATTCCAAGCGCTCTTGCCAGCCTTTACCTAGTAGGAATAATACTATTTAACTTTGTGCAACTTGACGTTATTTTCCGAGACATATCCATTCTCCTTATGGCTCTAGCTCTTGTCTTTACTCACCATAAAAGCGAATAAATACGCCATAAAACCTATAGCGTATAATTAGCCAATGAAATTAAGCGACCCTATAGCGGAGCATTTTAGACTTGTAGAAACACAAAAAAAGGCGCTTTCGCGCTTAAATCTTTTAAATATTGAAGATCTTCTCTATCACCTACCCACGCGTTATGAAAATATTGCTGACATTAAAAATATTGAAGACCTTTCGCTTGGCGACAGTGCAATAGTTTACGGTAAAGTTAGAAATTTAAAAACAAAAAAGTCTTTTAAATCTCGCACTCCAATATCAGAAGGAACAATTTTTGACAGAACTGGCTCAATTAAAATCATTTGGTTTCACCAACCATACATTGCAAAAATGCTTCACGATGGTGCGTCTGTAAAACTCACCGGCAAAGTTACAGGAGTAGAAAAAAGTCTCTACCTTGCAAACCCTGAGGTTGAGCAACTAAAAGACTTACCTATAGATTCACATGACTCTATCT
>JADHUY010000031.1 GCA_016784305.1 Parcubacteria group bacterium | reverse complement strand
AGGAAAGGGGAGTACTACCAACTACTTTACGACCTACTTGGTAAAGGATATGAAAAGGTAAAGATAGACGGCAAAATTCAAAAGCTTCGCGAAAAAATAACGCTAACGAAAACTAAAAAGCACGACATAGACGTGCTCGTGGATGAGATTTTTATAAGTGAATTTAAGGACGATAAGCAAAGCGCGCGTGAAAGGTTATCGGAGGCAATAGAGCATGCGCTTGAAGAGTCAAGTGGCCTTCTTAAGATTGAATCACCAGATGGAAGCGAAAGGACGCTTTCAGCTAAGTTTATATGTCCTGACGACGGCTCGTCATTTCCTGAGGTAGAGCCGAGAATGTTTTCATTTAACTCTCCTTATGGGGCGTGTGAGGCGTGTAATGGACTTGGTACTAAGTATTTCTTTGGTAAAGAAGCGTGTGACTCATGTAAAGGGGCGAGGCTAAGGCCTGAGGCACTTCGTGTATTTATTGGCGGCTCCAAAGACGGAAAAGATTTGGGTAAAACAATTGTAGATTTTACAGATATGTCTATAGCGGATGCATATGAGTTTCTTCTAAACTTAAAGCTTTCAAAGAAAGAGCAGGACATATCAAGCTCTATCCTAAATGAGATACAAAACAGGCTTCAGTTTATGATTGATGTCGGTATTGAGTATCTGACTTTAAATAGGCGCGCAAACACGCTCTCAGGCGGTGAGGCGCAAAGGATAAGGCTTGCATCACAGCTTGGTTCTGGGCTCGTGGGGGCTCTTTATGTACTTGATGAGCCAACCATTGGGCTTCATCAGCATGACAATGACCGACTTGTGAAGACGCTTCTAAACCTACGCGACCTTGGAAACACCATAGTGGTGGTAGAGCACGATGAAGACACCATTTTTTCATCTGACTATATCGTGGACATTGGACCTGGTGCGGGTGTGCACGGTGGGGAAATAGTGGTAGCAGGAGAGCTTGAGAAACTACTAACAGCAAAGACTAATCCGTCAAAGTCACTAACGCTTGATTATTTAAGAGGCGATAAAGAGATAGAAGTGCCAGAGAGTAGGCGCACGAGTGAGAAAGGAGCTCTAAAAGTACGCGGTGGTGGGATTTATAATATTAAAAACATGAATGTAGATGTTCCGCTTGGAAAACTAGTAACCATTACAGGAGTCTCTGGCTCTGGAAAGTCTACATTTCTATATGAAATCTTGCATAAAAATCTTCGTGCACGCTATGAGAGGAAGTACAGGACAAACGATGTATTTAACTGTGCGCGCTTTGAAGGCACAGAATATGCTGGGCGAACTATTTTAATAGACCAGTCGCCTATAGGGCGCACTCCTCGTTCAAACCCTGCAACGTATACTGGCGCTTTTACGCACATTAGAGATTTGTTTGCAGCGAGTGGTGAGGCGAGAGCTCGTGGGTGGAAGCCGGGTAGGTTTTCATTTAACGTCAAAGGGGGAAGGTGTGAGTCGTGCCAAGGAAATGGGCTCATCGCGGTTGAGATGCACTTCTTGCCAACTGTGTATGTGACGTGTGATGTGTGCTTTGGTATGCGCTTCACGAAAGAGACTTTGGACGTGAAGTATAAAGGAAAGAATATTTACGAAGTACTAAAGATGACGATAGAAGAAGCACTTGAATTTTTCAATGATATTCCAGCAATAAGCGACCGACTTGGAGCGCTTGGCAGTGTTGGCCTTGGCTATCTTGAGTTGGGGCAGTCTGCCACGACTCTTTCAGGCGGTGAAGCACAGCGTGTCAAAATTGCCTCGGAGTTGTATCGTCCGCATACACAAAGGACAGTTTATCTTCTTGATGAGCCGACAATTGGGCTACACTATGGGGATGTTAAGAAATTGATTGAAATATTAAATAAATTAGTTGATGCGGGCAACACTGTGGTTGTGATTGAGCACAATATGGATGTTGTAAAAAGCTCTGACTATATCATTGATATTGGACCGGATGGGGGAGTAAATGGTGGGATAATAGTAGCAAAAGGAACACCTGAAGATGTAGCGACAGTTAAGCACTCTTACACCGGGAAATACCTAAAAAAAGCGTTAAAGAAGAGCTAATAGTTGACCGACCCGGTCGCTGCTGCAAGGCTTGTGTATAAAGCCAATGTGCTGTTTCTATTTGCTGTAACCGCTGCAGCTATTTCGCTTCTGATAATCTTTTTGCTACGGCACGAGTATATGGATATTGCGCTGGATCTGAACGACTGGTTTGTTCAAAAATGGAACAAGTGCTGATGTGAGTAGAAAAGGGTGTAGCTTGGATGATTACACCTAATGAGGGACACGTGATTGCGTGTCCTTTTTGTATTATGCTAGCTGGTATGGAAAGAAAGGATTTAAAGAAAGATAAATTGCCTGATACACCTGGTGTGTACTTTTTTCGTGGTGCACGCAGAAAGATTTTATACATTGGAAAGGCGACGTCTCTTCGAGACCGTGTAAGGAGTTATTTTTCAAACGACCTATTAGAGACGCGTGGGCCACGTCTCGTAAAAGTTATTAATGATACAAAGAGCGTTGATTATATAGAAACAGATTCAGTGCTTGAAGCTTTAATACTTGAAGCAAATTTAATAAAGCGGCATCAACCAGAAGGAAATTCTCTTAGTAAGGACGATAAGAGTTTTAATTATATTTTGATAACAAAAGAAGAGTTTCCGAGGGTTCTTTCTGTTCGTGGAAAAGATTTAGAAAGTAGGCTTAAAGAGACAGAGGCAAAACACCTCTTCGGACCATTCCCGCACGGGCTTCAGTTTAAGGCAGCTATGAAAATAATCCGCAAGCTCTTTCCGTATTTTGATACAAAACACCCTGTTGGAAGTTCTATGTCCGCAAGTCAAAGGAAGCGCCTTGTATTTAATCAGCAGATTGGAGTCTACCCTGGGGAGGCAAACAAAGAACTAAATAAAAAGGAGTATCAGCGCACCATTAGGCATCTAGCGCTATTCCTCTCTGGCAAGAAAGGACAGCTTTTAAAGAAGCTTGAAAGTGAGATGAAGAGTTATGCAAAGCATGAGGAGTTTGAGAAGGCTGACAAAATAAAAAGACAAATATTTGCACTAAATCACATTCAAGATGTCTCGCTTATTAAAGATGAATTTAAAATCCCTGGCGCTGGCATTACATTTAGGATTGAGGCATATGATGTGGCGCATACAAGCGGTAGGGAGGTTGTGGGAGTAATGACCGTGGTAGAAGATGGTGAAGCTAAAAAAAGTGATTATAGGAAATTTAAGATTAAAGAAGACGCCAACAATGATGTGGCATCTCTCCGGGAGATACTACTTCGCAGGTTTGGGCACAGTGAGTGGCCAATGCCACGGCTACTTGTAGTTGATGGAGGATTAGCTCAGGTAAACGCGGCAAAGAGGGTACTAGAGGGTCTTGGATATGGCATAGCGATAGTTGGAGTAACTAAAGATGAAAGACACCGCGTAAAGAAGATAATTGGAGATAGGGCATATGTTGCACTTTGTGAGAGTGAAATACTTTTAGCAAATAGTGAGGCTCACAGGTTTGCCATTAGTTATCATAGAAAAAGGCGCAACTTTTGAAAAAGCTCTCTGTTATAATTCCCACATGAATACTGTAAATGTAGGCGTGCTTCGTGGTGGACCATCAAGTGAATATGATGTGTCTATTAATACTGGGGCTGCAGTTTTAAAGCATTTACCAGAAAATTATACTGGACACGATATTTTGATAGACAAGGAAGGTGTGTGGCACAGACGTGGAGCTCCTGTAAAACCAGCTAATGCTCTAGTTGGAATAGATGTCGTTTTCATAGCTCTTCATGGTGAGTATGGAGAAGATGGAACGGTTCAAAAGGTCTTAGACCAACTACATATTCCTTACACTGGCTCAGGTGCTCTTTCTTCTGCTTTTGCTATGAATAAAGCTCATGCAAAAGAATGCGCGAAAGGTTTGGGTATAAAAACCGCACAGTATGTTGTGGTTGAGAAGAGTGATAATTTAGATAATGAACTCAAAGAAGTTTTTAGAACATTTCCACAGCCGTCTGTGATAAAGCCATTAGATAGGGGTTCCTCTGTGGGCGTTACTATTGCAAGAACGCATCCAGAATTTGTAGCAGGAGTAAAGAAAGCATTGGAATTTTCTTCCAGAGTTTTGATTGAGGAATATATAAAAGGTAGGGAAGCCACTTGTGGAGTACTAGACAGATTTAGAGGAGAGGAAAAGTACGCAATGCTTCCAATCGAGATAATCCCACCTAAAGAAAAGGATTTTTTTGACTATGCTGCAAAATACACTGGAATAACACAGGAAATTTGCCCTGGGAACTTTACTAATAGTGACAAAGAAGAAATACAACGTGCTGCAAAAGAAATTCATAAAGAATTAGGTTGTAAACATTACTCTCGCTCCGACTTTATAGTCACACCACGCGGTGTTTATTATCTTGAGACAAATACATTGCCTGGTTTAACAGAGGAGTCCTTAGTCCCGAAGTCTCTTGCTGCGGCAGGATGCACCTTTCCAGAGTTTCTTGACCATTTGGTCTCGCTTGCCCGCACACCAACTCTGGCCTCGTTGCGCCGACTCCCGTGTCTTTAGGGTACTCATACTTTGTAGTTACTTATATACTTTTTATGCTTATATAGACACAGCAACTTAAGAGTCAATGCCATAGTTGGTGTGCGGGCTTGCTCTAAAGAATAAGTAGGTTATAATTTTCTTGCACATTTATTTGGGCCCTTAGCTCAGTTGGCTAGAGCACCTGTTTTGCAATCAGGAGGTCGCAGGTTCGATTCCTGTAGGGTCCACAAAATACAACTTTCGACGGCTTCGCCGTTATGGGGGCAAAATTTGGTACGCGCCGTGGGCGCAAATAAAACGGCTTCGGCTTTGCGGGAAGCCACAAAATCCCAAAGTGGGGATGTGGAAAAAGAAATAGTTTTATCCAAAAGATTAGGGTTCGTTCCAATCTTTTGGATAAACGCTTTCATTTCCAAATAATTTTCGGAAGAAGCCAGTTCGCTGGCTTTTTTCGTGTCTAAAATGAAGCTTCGTAGGGGTTCGACCCAATTCTTTCCTTTTCGTTCAAAATCTTTCCTATGAGCATGGAGGGCTACTTTTGAGCGCATGAGTCTCTCTTTATTCTCTAAGTACGCACTTTTATCAATATCACCATCTAAATAAAGAGAGACGAGTTTATCAAGCTTCTCCTGATTCTCCTTTTGCTTATCTTTAAGATTTTGAACGAAACTTTGCGATGAGTTATTTTCTTTCTTTTCCCATATTTCGACTTGCTCGAGCATTTTCTTTACACATTCATCGCAAAGCGCAAATGTTTGGAGCTGTTCTTTTAGTAGCCGAGCAAAAAGATGAAGTGCGAGGAGAAATAGAAAATGCTCTTGAGACCCTAGAAAAGGACGATATTTTACTTGAGGGATGTGACTGTTTATACAGAAGTCACGGTCAGAGATGTGATAGTTTTTTTAAGTTTAATCCGCACGTGCCAGAATATTCAGTGCATCATATAGTGACGGGAAATAAACTGAAGCTACTTTTGGCAGATGGAATAGTTGATATTAAAAATATACCAGAGGGTTTTGATTTGACTGATATTCAAAACGACAAAGTCAATCTGCAAGTAACAGGAAGACCGCAGATCAACAAAGAAGCAATAGAGAAAACTTTGTCAGAATTAGTATTTCCTATATATTTCCTTGACTACGAGACGTATGGCTCGCCAATACCGCTTTTGGATGGGTACAAGACCAATCAGCAGATTGTATTCCAAGTGTCCGTGCATAAATTAAACGAAGACGGGACTTTGGAGCATTTTGAATATCTGGCGGATAAATTAAATGGGG
>JADHUY010000030.1 GCA_016784305.1 Parcubacteria group bacterium | reverse complement strand
AAAGATGAGTGGGATTATTGTGTCAAAAATACCGCCAACATCATCAAGAACACTTGTGATAGTGCCTTGTGCAAGTGCAAATGCTGGTGTTAGAAGCGATAGAGCTCCTGCGCCTGTAATAATCTTTTTCTTCATTCTAGTATATAGATTTTATTTATTAAACGACCTTGGTACCATAATACTTAGTATTAGAGCTTAGAACCAAGCCCATATGTGGATAGCTTTACTAGGAGAAAGCTACTAAGCGCCTAGAAATGTGTTGGTAAGAATCTTCAAAATACCCCATATAGAGGTCATCACAAAAAGAATTATAACTCCCCAAACCATTATTATCTTAGCCGAGGCTTTACTTTCATCACTATCTTGAGAAAACCCATAGCGTGTTACACCAACTAAAAAGCCGATAAGGGCTAGTGATATCAGTATTGGGACCAAGAGGTTCATCAACTCTACGAAACGAATTACGTAGTACTTAAATGTTGGAACACCTAATTGACCAAAATCCTCAAATGAAGATTCTAATGCCAAAACGCTTTGTGCTGAAAATACAGCCAAAGCAGAGAGCGCTATTGCTATGTATTTTGTAAATATTGTTTTCATTTAAGAACCTCTACTGTATTTTGAATAATCTCCCCTAATACACGAGCGCCTAAAAATATAGCGACACCTACTATCGTCCAAAGGAAAGTGGACTTCGCTTTTGTGACTTTCGCCTCGTTTCCCTGCGCCGTAACAAAAAGAAAACCTGCATAAATAATGAACAGAGCTGCTATTGGCAAGCCTATGACAATAACCGCGTCAAGTATGAGATTAATAAGGTCGCCAAACGTGCCGGCTCCTCCTATTGGGTTTTGGAGGGTATTTTCAACGTTACCACCACCATCGCCACCAACCCTAGCACTAGAACCACCGTCGCCACTAACTTTTGCATACAAAACATACGGCACAAAAAGTACAAGATAGGCATAAGCTGTCAAAAAAATATTTTTCATATTAATGTATTTATCTTACCAGAATTTAAACACTCTAATTGCCACTATCAACTACCGACAAGTCGCTTGTTTGAACAGTAGTATAAAAGCTCTCATCTACCCAGTTGGCAATCCCCCACAAAACCGCAAATCCAACTATGGCTATCACTGCCCACGTCATGGCGAGGCGCCCTTGCTCCTGCCTGTCGCCGTCGTGATACCAACGTGTATACATAACAAAACCATAAACAAAATAAAGAAGGAAAATACCAGAAAGTATTGGTGAGAGTGCCAAAACCGCTTTAAGCAGTATAAGGTCTGGCTCAAAACCTTCTCCAAAAGCAACTACGGGAAAGAGAAGTAGAAGTGAAAAAATTGAGAGTATTGATTTAGCGCCTTTCATAATCTATCTTAGCAAGCTCTCCATTACACGGTCGGCGCTCTTTACAGCCTCTGACACACGCAGTCTTCCGGTTGTGACAAATTCCACCATTTCACGAAACACAGTGTCCGTCCTTGCTGTGTCTGGGTCAAGCCACCCCCTTGCTACAATAGCGGCTCTTCTAAATACAGTTTCAAAAAGATCTCCCGACGCCTCTGTAAGTATGTCTCTTCTTGGCGATGTTAAATTAAGTGTTTCTGTAAATAGCCTGTTTCCTTCTTTTGAGGAAAGGGCTAAAGCTACTCTAGCCGCACCGTTAATGTTTAGAGAGCCTCTTGGAATAGAGAGACCAACACTATTTCCATAAGTAGAAACCCGCCCATCACGGGACTGTGGTACTGGCGATACGTCAAAATTTAAATTTGGGTTAAGAGCGCGGATTTCTCTTAGCTCACTTGCAAAACCGATATACATAGCTAGATTGCCAGCAACAAACTCTTCCCTCGCTTCGGAAAGGGAACGATTCCATGAATAAACACTTTTTGAGGGATTTGCAAAATCGGTGTAAAGACGAAGTGCTGACTCAGCTGGGAACACTCCATTGTCAAATCTAAAACCAAGTCCTGAAGCAAGCCCGCCATTGCTTTGTACAGACACGACAGAACCTCCAGCTTGTGTAATAAGCATAGAAAGTATCTCTTTTGCATGCTTAATATTTTGGTATTCACCAAAGGCAATTGCACTTTGTGAAATGTTACCTGTCTGGTCTTTCTTTGTAAGAATCTCGCTTGAAAGCACTAAAACTTCATCCCAAAACTCCGGTGGAAGAGCTAAGCCGCTTGAAGAAAAAAGTGACCTGTTCCAATAAAGGACCATCGGGTCAATTGAAGTAGGCACTGCAACTAGCCCATCACTATCAAGAAAAAGCTCTGCTCCCTCAATGTAGGCATTCCTAAAATCTCTTTCAGAGAGTATGTCATACGGAATAGGGATTATTTTGTCACGGTGGCGAAGTATTAAATCGTTATCTAAGAAAAATAAATCCGGTCCGGTGCCAGATGCAAGAGCATCTACTAACTCCCCAGTAAAGGTAGCCTTATTTTTCTCAACGTAGCTAACCTCATCAAATGTTTCGTCCACCCTGCGGAAATCTTCAATTACCCTATTTACCGCCCCATCATCATACGTTCCCCATATAAGGACCGGCCCTGCGGCGTCGGCTTTACCTCCTCCGCCTGCGCCACCAAGAGCAAAAAGTATTACTCCTGCTATCGCAAATAGTGCGAAAACTCCAATCACTGCTACTTGAAAAAAACTTAATTTCATATCTTTTTAAATATAAATCCGTAATGATGCCCGCCTGCTTCAAAGTCGTCCTCTAGTGTAAACCCTCCATTCTCAAAAAGAGATTGTGCTTTATCTTTACTAACCACGGTTGTTGGATGTGGCCCCATACCAGAAAACGCCTCACTCCAGTCAATCAAAAGAATTTTGCCTCCTTTTTTAAGCACTCTTTTTATTTCTCTTACGGCGTCTTCTTTTTTATCCAACTGAAATAAAACATTTGAAAGTATCACAGCATCTAGAAGTTCATCTTTCAGGTTAATGCCCCCAACTTCGTCAATGTCCCCCCAGAGGGTGTCAACATTTTCATATTTCTTTTCTATTGCAGAGTTTTTAATATTGAGCAAAAGGTCCTGCTGGATATCAACCGCATAGACAGCACCACGACTACCCACACTTTCTGCGGCAAGCAGTGTATAAGCTCCAACACCAGCACCAAAATCACCCACAAGCATACCGTCTCTTAATGCCAGCTTTTTTATATTCTTAGTTGGATCAGTAAAGCGCATATACTAGAAGTATACATCACCTTTCTTTTAAATTATTCCAATTTTATTGCCGTAGTGGATTAAAGAGATACCAAAGAAGCGATACTGTCCCCTGCGCGCAATTTCATCACACGTACGCCTTGGGTTTGCCTTCCTAATGTTGGAATCTCGCTTAAATCTACCCTTATAACCTGTCCTTTTTGTGACATTGCTACTACTTCGCCCTCGCTACCATCTACAACAGTAGCCGCGATTATCTCTCCTGTTTTTGCTGTTACGTTTGCAGTTTTTATTCCAGAGCCACCTCGCCCTTGCGTCTTGTATTCGCTTAGCTTTGTCTTTTTCCCATATCCCACACTAGACATCACCAGAAGCTCTGGCTTCTCGTATGACTTTTTAACAATATCGGCTGATATCACATGGTCACCCTTTGCAAGCTTGATACCACGCACTCCAGTTGCAGCACGTCCCATCTTTCTCACATCACTTCCCTTAAAGCGAATGGATTGACCTTTTGAAGTCACAAGTGACACATCATCCCCGCTCTCCAAAAACCTAGCTGCTATAAGCTCATCCCCGCCAGAGAGCTTTATTGCCATAAGACCGCTTCTTCGCACATCGTGAAAATTAGCCGCCTCAACCCTCTTTATGACTCCTCCTTTTGTAACCATAAGAAGAGACAAATCGCCTTCTTTCACCTCTTTCGTCATGGGTAGCACTGACGTAACCTTCTCTTCTTGCGTAAGAGAAAGAAAGTTCATCACGGACTTGCCTCTTGTGGCACGCTTTCCTTCTGGCACTTCATACATCTTTATCTGATAGGCCTTTCCCATATCTGTGAAAAATAGAAGGTCGCTGTGAGTACCTGCTGTTAGAAATGTTGTAACAAAGTCTTCTTCTTTTGTATTAAGGTCTACCACCCCGACTCCTCCTCGGCGTTGTTTCTTATACTCGTCTGGGTTGGTTCGCTTTATATAACCGCCTTGAGTTAAGACCAACACACTCTCTTCATCCGCTACCATGTCTTCCATGGAAAGTGACTTAACAGCGCCTGCTGATATTTTGGTGCGCCTCTCGTCGCTGTACTTGCTAATTATATCCAAAAGCTCTGATTTAATGACTCCAAGAATTTTAGCTTTGCTTCCTAGTAGCACCTTCAACTCGGCTATTAGTTTCTGTATCTCCTTTAGTTCATCCTCAACTTTCTTCCTTTCAAGCCCTGCAAGTTTTTGCAACCTCATCTCAAGAATAGCCGTTGCCTGCTTATCAGAGAATTTAAACTCTTTCATTAAAGCGCTGTGTGCAACCGTAGCATCTTTGGCTGCTCTAATGGTTTTTATAACCTTATCTATATGATCAAGTGCCTTCTTAAGACCAAGCAATATATGCTCGCGCGCCTCTGCTTTATTTAGCTCAAATGTAGTTCGCCTGGTGACTACCTCTAGTCTGTGCTTTATAAACTCCTCCAAAATCGCTTTAAGTGAGAGCGTCTGTGGCACCCCATCAACAAGAGCCACTATGTTGTAGTGGAATGTATCTTCAAGCTGAGTGTGTTTGAAAAGGTAGTTAAGAACGTTCTGTGGATGCCCAGAAGTCTTAAGCTCAATAACTATCCTAGTATCAACGCTTGATTCATCCCTTATGTCTCTTATCCCATCAATCTTTTTATCGCGGACTAAGTCAGCAATCTTTATCAAAAGGTCGGAGCGATTAACCCTGTAAGGGATTGAGGTGATAACAATCTGGAAATTACCTTTCTTGTCTTCTGTAATGTCGGCAACCCCCCTCACCACCACACCGCCACGACCACCTGCGTAAGCATGCTGTATATCTTTTTTATTAAAGGCAACACATCCTGTCGGAAAATCCGGCCCTTTTACAAACTTAAGCAAGTCGTCAGTCGTAGCATCTTTATTATCAATTAAATGTACTGCCGCCTCGCACACTTCACCTATGTTGTGGGGCGGAATGTTGGTTGCCATACCAACCGCAATACCTAGCGTTCCGTTTATAAGCAAGTTTGGATAAACTGCTGGGAAAACTATTGGCTCATTTCTGGTGGAGTCATAGTTTGCTCTAAAACCAACTGTGTCTTTTTCTAAGTCGCGAAGTAATTCTCCCGAAAGCTTCGCCATCTTTGCTTCAGTATATCGCATAGCAGCAGGCGGGTCCCCGTCAATAGAACCAAAGTTACCTTGTCCTATTATTAGCGGATACCTATATGTAAATTCTTGCGCCATTTTTGCAAGCGCATCATAAACTGCAGTGTCGCCATGTGGATGGTATTTTCCGAGCACATCTCCTACGACTGCGGCTGACTTCCTGAAACGCGCAGTAGAGTAAAGCCCCATTTGTTGCATAGTGAAAAGTATCCGGCGATGAACTGGCTTTAAACCATCGCGCACATCGGGAAGTGCGCGCGAAGTGATAACGGACATGGCGTAATTCAAATAAGCTTCCTTCATCTCGGAGCTTATACCTTGAGGAATTATTCCCTTTATTTCTTCGCCTTTTGAAACACTATCTTTAGCCATTTAAGCCCCATTATAGCACATTTATTGTGCTTCTTCTATCAGAATTTCTTTCAATTCTATAGGCGTTTTCTCTATAAACACTTCCCCGTCTTCAACTGTTACGCTATCTACCTCGGCTTTAAGTTCGCCTAGATTCTCTTTAAATAAGCCGACGCCTTCTTGAAGTTGCTCCACAAAAGAAGCCGACTCGTTAGATAGGGCAGGGTTTGGCTTAATATTTTCTAATTCATTTGTAAAATAAACTGCCCACAAAATAAACACAATTAAAGTTATTGCACCGGCAATACCAAAAGCTATTCCCTGCTTTTCGGGCTCACTCCTCTTTCGCAAGTCCTCTAAAACACTTTTCATATCTATGAACTAAGAATCACAACATCTCCAGTACGACTTTCAACGTCACTTTTCTTTACAGTAAGCTTGTCAACAGGCTTTACCCCTTCAGCACCTTCTTCTTTAAGGAATGTCTTTAGTGCATCTTTCTT
>JADHUY010000029.1 GCA_016784305.1 Parcubacteria group bacterium | reverse complement strand
ACTTCAAGCCTTCTTGCCTCCTCCTCTTTTATTAGACCAAGTGCATTGTTGTTTACGGAGACCATAGTGAGGTCAATATAAGAGACCCCATATTTCTTGGAGAGTATTTGAGCCAAATCCTCCTCCTCGCGCTCGCGTAATTCTGCTAGGCGGATTTCTTGCGGGCTGTCATCAAATGTAGGCATTCTCAAATTGTACTTTATTTTAAGGCGTAGTTCTTCTGTGCTGGCTTGATAGAGACTATTGACAGAGTGACTTATTTGTGATAATATTTTCTATAGAAACTTACCTGTCGCACAGCGACCAAATATGGAGGGCGCCATGCTCTATTCGAAAATTTTAGCTTTGTTGTCGCTGGTTCTTTTGGTTGCGGCGTGCGCGGCGCCTCTTCCTCCAGAGAGGACATCCGTTCTTACACTCAATGATGGTGATCACTATAAGGTTGATGTCCAGGCGGAGGAGGAAAAGATTGCGAGAGTAAAGAGTAAGAAGATTAGACGAGCGATGGAAAGAGCACTTACAAAAAAGATTGCTGTACAAGCAAAGCGGGAGCTCCAAACACAGAAGTTCTTGCAGGCGAATCAGGACAGGTCTTTGGTTTGCTACGACGCGTACAGAAAGAAGATGCCTTGCTCTGGAAGTGGTGTCCCGTATAAGCGTTTTGTCCCTGAAAGGAGGAGGCGCAACGGGATCAATTTCAGATTTCAGGTATATTAGAAAATGTATTTACCGAGCGGTGCGTTGGACACCGTTCGGTACAGGGGGCGTATGTTTTTACATGCGCCTTTATTGATTTATGTGGCAGCTCAAATAAAATGCGCTCGTTTTGCTAGAATAGGGCTATGGATTTTAAAGGAGTTGAAAAAACAAACAAAGAGGCGAAAGATTTTGTGTCTGCGCTTAGCCCTAAGGACGAGGCTACTGTGGTTGCTCTTTATGGGGACTTAGGTTCCGGTAAGACCACTTTTGTTAAAGCGGTAGCAGGTGAGCTTGGTGTGGAGCAAACTGTGACTAGTCCAACTTTTGTATTGGAGAAGATATATAAGCTAGAGGGTAAGAGGTTTGAACATCTAATACATATAGATGCGTACAGACTGGATTCTAAGGAAGAGCTACTTGCTCTTGGATGGGATAGTATTGTTAGAAATCCAAAGAACCTTATTTTTGTTGAGTGGGCAGATAAAGTGGAGGAGATTATTCCAGAGAGTGCAAAGAGGCTAACTTTTGAAAATGTAGATGAAGATACAAGGCGGATTACACATGGAGAAAAAAATTAATAAAAAAGAAAAAAAGAAAGGCGATAAAAAAAGAGTCGTACTTCTTGATGCGCACGCAATACTTCATCGTGCATATCATGCACTCCCAGATTTTACATCTTCAAAAGGTGAAGCAACGGGTGGGCTCTATGGCTTGGTCACAATGCTACTTAAGATAGTTGATGAGCTTAAGCCTGACTACATCATTGCTTGTTTTGATCTTCCAGAGCCAACGTATAGGCATGAAATATATGAAGCGTATAAAGCGGGGCGCTCTAAAGCAGATGAAGAACTGATTTCTCAAATCATTCGCTCAAGAGATGTGTTTGAGGCTTTTAATATTCCTATTTATGAAAAAGTAAGGTTTGAGGCGGATGACGTGCTAGGAGCGATAGCCGAACAAACAAAAAAAGATAAATCTCTTGAAATAGTAATTGCCTCGGGTGACATGGACACACTGCAACTTGTGGATGGCAAACGTGTGCAGGTTTACACTTTAAAGAAGGGAATTTCTGACACGATAATGTATGACGAGAAGGCAGTAAAAAAGCGTTTTGGATTTCCGCCAAAGCTACTTCCGGACTATAAAGGATTGCGCGGAGATCCATCTGATAACATTGTCGGCATAGCTGGTATTGGAGAGAAAACAGCCACCACATTGATTGAGAACTTCGGGACAATAGAAAGTATTTATAAAGCACTTAAGAAAGATAAAGATAAATTATTAGATGCTGGAATAAAGCCAAGGATTATAGGGCTTTTAGAAGAGGGTGAGGAAGAGGCGCTTTTCTCAAAGGAACTTGCCACTATAAGACGTGACGTACCAATAACGTTTAAGCTTCCGGATGTTTCTTGGCGGGAGAGTGTGGAGGTGGAGCAAATATTAAATCTTTTTGAAGAGCTTTCATTCAGAACGCTTTCAGATAGAATCAAAAAGTTTTTTGCAGTTGTTGATGAGGTGGAAGAAGAAAAACCTAAAGAGGAAATAGATGAAGGAAGGCTAGGCGAGGCCTCTGTTGCTTTATGGCTAGTGCGCTCAAACATGACAAATCCAAGTCTTGATGAGGTATTGCAATTTGGTGGCACTGGCTTTTTTAAAGATGCAGAGAAGAAGATTTTTGAGGAGCTAAAGACAGAAAAGCTAGAGAAAGTATTTAATGAAATAGAGAAGCCTATTATTCCAATTGTGGCAGAAATGAAAGATGTTGGGATTTTGATTGATAAGGAATATCTAGAGAAACTTTCAAAGGAATACCATAAAGAATTATCAAAGCTTGAAAGGGCTATTTATAAGGAAGCGGGCGAGGAGTTTAATATTAATTCTCCCAAACAACTCTCTGGGGTCTTATATGAAAAACTTGGACTTACTCCTAAGAATCAAAAGAAGACAAGCACGGGACAGAAGTCCACAAAAGAATCTGAACTAGAGAAATTGCGCGATGAACATGAAATAATTGAGAAAATACTTTCCTATAGAGAATTGCAGAAGCTTCTTTCAACCTACATAGATAATATTCCTCATATGGTGGGAAGTGATGGCAGGCTTCACGCTGAGTTTATTCAGTCCGGTACTACGACAGGCCGGATGTCTTCGGCTAATCCTAATCTTCAAAATATCCCTATAAAAACAGAGCTTGGAAGAAGGATAAGGAATGCATTTGTGGCAGGTGATGGATTTGAAGTGGTTGCGTTTGATTATTCTCAGATTGAACTGCGTCTTGCGGCATTTCTCTCTGGAGATGAAAAGCTTTTGGGAGTATTTAAGAGTGGAGGCGATGTCCACACAGCAGTAGCTTCAGAAGTATTTGCTGTGCCACCTGAAATGGTGGATAAAGAGATGAGAAGACAAGCAAAAGTTATAAACTTCGGAATAATATATGGGATGGGAGTAAACGCACTTCGACAAAATCTTGGAGGGGACGTAAAGAGGGCGGATGCGCAGAAGTTTTACAATGACTACTTTAAGAATTTTTCTGGGCTAGCGCACTATTTAGATAAAGTGAAAGCGAGCGCTGCGAGGCTTGGCTATACAGAGACTTATTTCGGACGAAAGCGCCATTTTGAAGGTATAAACTCATCTATTCCTTTTGTGAGGGCTTCGGCTGAAAGGATGGCAATAAACGCGCCAATACAAGGAACAGAGGCGGACATAATAAAGATTGCAATGATTCGTGTGAATGAGTATTTAGAAAAAGAAAATCTAAAAGGGGATGCCAGACTTCTTCTTCAGGTTCATGACGAATTAGTTTATGAAATAAAGAAAGAGAAGGTGAAGGAAATTTCATTAAAGATAAAAGAAATAATGGAGGGAGCGCTTCCAGCAAGCAAAACTAATGGACTTACGTTTGTTGCTGACGTGTCTTCTGGAGAGAACTGGGGGCAGATGAGTAGGTTGGACATTTAGAGGGCTATTGTATTGGGTGGTTGTTGACAAAGGTTCTTTTTACTATAAATTGCTTTGAGGTATCAGCAATGGAGGATGACATGTCCGAAGAAAAGAAAGCGGTCACGCTATACTGTTCGTTTTGCGGTAAGTCTCAACATAAGGTAACAAGGCTGATTCAAGGCAAGACAGGAAATATTTGCGATGAATGCGTTGAGCTTTGTTTGGATACTCTTTGCGAAAATCCAAACGCGGGGTTATCTGAGAGGGTCAGACGCTTTGGACAGATCAAGCAACTTGAAGAGTCGGTGGAAAAACTTCAAGCGGCCGCCGGGCGCCTGTTGGCCAGAGAAGATGAGCGTCGTGAACCCTTTGACACGATGAGGAGTGCTTTGGGCGAGCTTGAGGGGGCGCTTAAGGATGACTAGGCTTCGGAGGTCTAGGTAGTAGGAGCGGACGGCATTATGGCCGTCCGTTTGAGTTTTGTATACTAGTAGTAATGATTTATTTACTTTACGGAAACGATGAAGATAAGGCACGGGGCAAACTCCATACCCTTGCTGAGAGTTTAAGAGCAAAAAAACCAGATGCTTCTTTTATAGGGCTTAATGAAGAGACGTTTTCAGTTCCTCAACTCCCAGAGTTAATAGGTAGCCAAGGACTTTTTGAAAGAAAGCTCATAGTTGTACTGGATCATTTGGTAAAAAACAAAGTTGTGGGAGACGAGATTGTGAAATCTCTGAAAGAATTTGGTGAGTCGGAAAGCATCTTCATTTTTCTAGAGGGGACACTTGATAAAAAGACACTTAGTAAGTTTGAAAAGTACGGAGAGAAGGCGCAGGAGTTTTCTTCAACTGTCGTTAAAGCAAAACCAGACTTTTCAATCTGGTCTTTGGGAGATGCTCTTGGAAGGCGCGATAAAGTGGCGCTTTGGAGCAAATATAGAGAAGCACTAGGGCGTGGCATATCAGTTGAGGAGATTCACGGTGTTCTTTTCTGGCAAGTAAAGAGCATGCTTATTACCGCTTCAAGTATTTCTGTTAGGGACTCTGGACTTAACCCATTTGTGTTTAAAAAATCGGAGGGGTTTCTTAAAAACTACAAAGAGAGTGAGCTAAGCTCACTTTCTAATTCTCTTATCGCAGTTTCTCATGATGCCAGAAGGGGCAGACACACTTTTGAGATAGCTCTAGAGAGCCTCACATTGGGAATTTAATGCACTTTTTGTCCTCACGAGTTACTAAGCATTTTGCTTGTCTCCACAGGCCACTAAACTATTTCACTATGATAAATCATAGTGAAATAATAGGTGCTTTTGGTTTGGGCTCGCTGTTTCGCAACATTCAATAACGCTGCGCCTCGGACAAGCGCCACGAGCAAAGCAGTTTTCTTGTCGTCACGAGTTACTAAATATTTCGCAAAACGAAATTTTAAGTACTCGCGACCCCGGCTCAGCTTTGTTCGTTTCACTCACAACATGCTTCCGCCTCGGACATCTAAAAAACAGTGCGCAGGCACTGTTTTTTAAACGCTGTCCGCCCACTAGGACTCGGCGTCAGGTTTCTAAACTCGCTTCACTCGTTAAGAACCTCCTGCCCGGACTCCCTTCGGTCCGTCTTTCTCGCCCCAGTGAAAAGAATAAAAACAGCCAGAAGAATCTGGCTGTTTTTATCCTTGTCCGCCCACTAGGACTCGAACCTAGGACCCACTGCTTAAAAGGCAGTTGCTCTACCAACTGAGCTATAGGCGGTATGCCGAAAGACAGGAAAACTATAACACAAGGAAAGTTTGTGTCGACCTTAGAGAGGAAGGTCAACAGCAAACGCTCCAGCACCAGTTACGATGAGAGAGACTAGGATTGCAAGGAGTAGAATGTATGTAGTGTTGCTTTGAAGAGAGAGCGTAGGCATCTTTTTCTTTAGGAAAAATATTTTTATGATAAGAATAGCTCCAAGTAGTGCTGAGACTTGAGTGAGGTATCCGGCGATTAGTGAAAGTCCTATAAGAGCCTCTGCACCTCCAACGAGTAGATATGAGTATCGTCCAATGCCACCGAACATTTTAGTTGCTTCGCCTGCGATTTTTTCTTTGTTTCCTTTAAAGTAACTAAATCCGTCTGAAAATAGGATGACACCTACTACAATACGAAGGATGAAGGGCGCAAGAAGTGAAAGAAACAATAATGATGGGAAAACTGTTAACATGATGCTTTAGTATAACATTATGAATGAAACCTTTGTGATACTACACGACATAAGGAGTGCGGAGAATGTTGGTTCAATAATGAGAACCTCTGATGCTTTTGGCGTCTCTAAGGTATTTCTGGCTGGGTACACTCCTTTACCCACGGACCGCTTTGGACGTGCCGTACCCAAAATATCAAAGACTGCGCTTGGTGCGGAAGTCTCAGTTGATTGGGAGTCAAGAGATGACATAGACACCCTTATAGCAGAGCTTAAAGAGGATGGTGTTAAATGTGTATCTGTGGAGCAAACTGAAAATTCCGTAAACTACAAAGACTTTAATATTGACGGAGCGGTGGCATATGTATTTGGGAATGAAGTGGATGGACTGCCAAAAAATGTTACTGATATCAGTGACGCTGTAGTTGAGATAGAGATGAAGGGAGTGAAAGAGTCGCTAAACGTGGCGGTTTCAGCTGGGATTATTTTGGCTAGTAGCTAATAGTGTCTACAAGCCTGCCTTG
>JADHUY010000028.1 GCA_016784305.1 Parcubacteria group bacterium | reverse complement strand
ATCACTACCGCAGGTGGAGACGCTGAAGCACATGAGTCTGGACGAAATATCATGATATGGGGAGTCATCGCTATTTTCGTAATGGCATCTGTTTGGGGGTTGGTAAAGATATTGCAGAATACGTTTAGTGTGGATGATAGTACTTCTGTAAGGGTCCCCCAACTTCCATCAAATAATTCAAGAAACTCAATTAGTGATTATAGTGCCAATTACCCTAGAGATGCATTTTAATTGTCTTAATATGGATGCATAGATATTTTTATTCAATACATAAATTATGTTAGCTTCTTCAGCCCAAGCTCTTGCTAATAAAATCTCGGATGCAATTCTAAATCCGATTATTCTTCTTTTATTCTCCTTAGCACTTATTTTTTTCCTTTGGGGGTTGGTTGTATTTATTTGGAAAGCAGATAATCCGGATGCAAGAAAGACTGGGATTAGTCAAATGCTATGGGGAATAATAGGCATGTTTGTGATGCTTAGTGCGTTTGGTATTATAAAATTAATTCAAAGCACTATAGGGGTATAGTTGCATAAAATTTGGTGCTAAAAAGAAAAAAGGCGCCACTCGCGAGATGCGAGCGGCGCCCTTTTCTGAGAAGGTGATTATAGTAATCAGTTTCTCAGAGTAAATTTGACTTCTGCTGTCTTACCTTCTTCGGCGGAAGCCACAAGAACAAATCTCGGCTTCTGCCGACCGGGTTTTGAGAAGAAGTGGTCTTTGTCCTCCGGACACACCTGAAGCCACTCGTTCTCGTGCTCCGGCATAACACTGAAGCAGGTTTTATCACCGGCAAAATCAGCAATCCAACCGTCGTATTTTATATGTGGCGTACTGTTCCCATAACAGTCAACCACAACGACCTTCTTTACTTCGCCCGGCCTTAGCTCAACAACGAAATCTTGCGGCTCGGCTTGTCCGCTACAAGATTTTCCAACTCGCTGCATCGTCGGCACCGAGACCTTAGCCACCTTGGCCGAATTTTCAGGTGAAAGACCAAGGGACTCCCAGTTTTCTTTGGTTAAGGTGCTCCACATAGCAGTGGCCAGAACCACTAGCGCGTAGAGAACAGCAACTAACCTCAAAATTCCATTCGACTTAATCCCGAAGTGAACCATAGCTGTCGCAAGAAACAGCGAAGCTGCGGCGGCTGGGAAGATTGCACTCGGGTTGGACGCAAAGGACCATGTCGAAAGGAAGAACAACACCAGCAAAAACCAAAACATTACCCCCACGACGATTTTTAGCGTAAGTTGCAACCCACTAGCTGCACCTTGTGACAGGTCCGCATCTTGCAGAAATGCAATCGTAGTTCCGGTAATAGCGCCGGCGCCAAAGCTTACTGGCGAAAGGCCAAGAATAAGAAGCCACAGTGACCCTGCAAACAGGATTATGTAGTTCCACTCTCGGCCAAAGTTCACATTGATCATCACGGCCAATACGGCTAGTGCAATGACAATGAATAGTACGACCATGACCTTTTCGTAGATCGTCTTTGCTTCGTCAAGGATGATTGAGAGGTCACCCTTTATCAGTTTCCACGCGTCACTAAACATGGGCTTTCTCCTTTTTACATACCCCAGTGGATTGCATAATCGAGGAAAGTCTTTATCCAACTCTCACGTCTTCTCTGACGTCTAACATGTGCTCGTATCTCTGCTTTGTTAGCAGCAGCTTTTATACCAGATCTCCGTCTTTGCAAGAAGTCCCCGACGGCGTTTGTGTTTCCTGGCATATGTGGAATGCCGACTTCTTTGAAGGCACTAACTAAGCTTTTGTATCGATCCACAAGCTCACCGCAACTTTCGTCCATTATGACGCTTGTCATCCATTTAAGAAATTGAAACGGATTGTTGGTTGGCGTGTCGAATAGTTTTTCCACTTTTCTTCTACGGGTCGTATAGCCTCTGGCATTAGTTCCCGTGACCACCTGCGTCTTACTTCCGATTTCAGTGCTTGAGGCTGTGCCCATCTTTACAATGAAAACTCGGAATTGGTTCGAGTACCAGAAGGAGGCAATTTTGTGAAAAAAACCACTTCCTGAGTGAAAGTGCCAGTTCATGAAGCCGAGTATGGCTTCTCTCGAACCTGGGTCTGCCTTTTCCAACTGGTTTAGCAATATCCAAAACGCTCGTTCGTCACGGTGCCCAAGAATTCCATAGAACCCTGATGCAACACCGGTTAGGTCCTTCGGCGGCTCGTCCTCGCTGAACACTTTGCTCCCAATGTCAAACACTGTATGGATATGGCTAAGCCATCCTACTGCCTTTGTGGTTAAGTTCCAAATGTCGCTAGGTTTCATGATCGTCTCCGTTGTTAAGTAGCTTTTCTACTAGGTTAAGGGTATGAATTTGGCGATTAGTTGGTCAAATAATGACAAAATGCTATTCTGGCAGTATTTAATCACAAAAACGGCTAAAAGTCAAGCTCTAAGCGGGCTCCGGAGAGCCAATATTTGCAACCCGTTTGTCCAAATCTTTGATTTGGGCACAAACTGCAGTGCCCTGTGGGTGCAACCCAGCCGGCTGGGTTGCAAATATTGGCTTGTTTAAGCCAGTCTGCAAATGCGTTTCCAAACCACAAACCCCCTTTAAAAAACCAAAACAAACAATATTTCATCTTAGTTAAAATTATTTAGATTTGTACGATATATCGTACAAAATCAATCAAAACGTCCATAACTTAATTTGTACGATATATCGTACAAATAGCATATAATTATTACTGTATGCCGCATGTGTCAAAACATAAATTAAAAGAGAAGACAGAAAGAGATATCGAAGATAGGTTGATGCTGTTTTTGAATACCACGACCCTTAAGACTAGAAAAGGTATTTTCGATGAATTATTTACTAAGACAGAGAGGCTTATGATAGCCAAACGCTTAGCTATATTATTCCTGGTGAATGATGGATTGCCCACGCATACAATAAGCGAACGCTTGAGGGTCAGCCCATCAACCGTTGCTAGGTTTGAAAATGCATCAAGGAAGGGAAGGTTTAAGACCACAATAAGTTGGTTAGCGAAAAACAAAATAGCTCATAGCGCCGTAAGGTTTATTGCAGATCTAGTGTCAGTACCATTTGATGCGCAGAAGAAGTCTTTGTACAAAGTAATAGATGAAAATTTATAAACGTTTAGTCTAAATGAAAATTTATTAACATTAAATGACATTAAATTTGTACGATATATCGTACAGATTTATATTTTCGGACGTATAATTGAAAAAATGATGCAAAAAAGCTATTATGCTTTTTGTTACATCCGCCTATAGCTCAGTTGGTAGAGCAACTGCCTCTTAAGCAGTGGGTCCTAGGTTCAAGTCCTAGTGGGCGGACTAGAGTATGTTGATTCATAATGCAGCGCATTGTGTGTTTACATGCTCTTCGTACACTAGGACTTGAAAGACGGACTCAGCGTTGCTGAGGAGTCCGGGCAGGAGCCACTTATGAGCGAAGCGAATTAGTGAGCTGACGCCAAGTCCTAGTGGGCGGACAAGCGCAATAAAAATACCTATGGTATTTTTATTAGCGAGCAAACCACTTTGCTCGCGGCGCTTGTCCGAGCCGGAGTATCTTGCTTTTGTGACAATGGTGAAAGAGTGTTTAGACACTCTTTCACGGGTAGCGAGTACTTAGTAAATTTCAAGAGTAGCGACGAAATATACTTAGTAACTCGCGACGACTCGAAATTGTATGCGCGAGTGGCGGAATTGGTAGACCTGCCTGCGCAGGCAGGCGCGCTAGTTGGGTGAATGAAAAGTAAACTGCTTTTCATCCGATTATTCGCTAAGCGAAGAAATGTTCTTTATAAAGTATATAGCGTGCGCGAGTGGCGGAATTGGTAGACGCGCTAGTCTTAGGAACTAGTATCGTAAGATGTGGAGGTTCAAGTCCTCTCTCGCGCACAGTGTATATTTTATAGAACATAGGTTTGTATCGTAAGATGTGGAGGTTCAAGTCCTCTCTCGCACATCTGTTATTCTTTTAAAATATTATCTAATAAGTAAGACTATTTTTCAAGAAGATTATATTAATTTGTACGATATATCGTACAAATGCTGTTTTAATTTGAACGATGGCGGGGAGGCGGGAATCGGCGTCAGTTCACTAAACCAAAAACCTTCCAGTATACTGGAAGGTTTTTGGTAAGTGGCTCCTGCCTGGACTCATGCCACACATTTTGTAGATGTGATATTCCGTCTTTCAATTCCTGCAACCAAAACCAAAGCACTGGCACAATACCAGTACTTTAATTTAGGTGCCGGAGGCGGGGATCGACCACTAGTCACTAACCTGCCTGCCGGGCAGGCAGGGCTCATCATTCGCTTCGCTTTGATTCACTAAGTGCTCTTGGTCTGACCTCGGCGCTTCATCCTGCTTTGGCGCGCGCGCCTGCGGTTTTCGATTCCTGCAGATACAAGTAAATAAAAAAGTGGCAGAAGCCACTTTTTTATTCACTAGTGCCGGAGGCGGGGATCGAACCCGCATCCCGTGAGGGACTCGATTTTAAGTCGAGCGTGTATACCATTCCACCACTCCGGCTTTTGTATTCATGGCCTATTGTTAGGCCCGGACGGGGATCGGTCACAAGTTACTAAGTATATTTTTTCGCTTTGCTCAAAATCTACTAAGTGCTCGCGACCACGACTCACCGCTTCCTCCTTCGGCGCGGTTCCGTCTTTCGATTCCAAAATCCATTAGCAAAGATACGTATGGCCCGAAAAGAGCAACATATCTTTGCTAGAGGCCTGGACGGGAATCGACCACCCATCACTAAGTATTTTATCGTGCTACGCACTCAAAAATACTAAGTGTGTTTGGTCTGGCCTCGGCGCTTTCTCGTGCTTTGGCAAGCGCGCCTGCGGCTTTCGATTCCCGAACTATTAGTAAAAGTTCTTTTGCCTAAATAGGCAAGGAATTTTCACTAGAGGCCCGGACGGGAATCGAACCCGTGATGAGGGATTTGCAGTCCCTTGCCTTACCACTTGGCTACCAGGCCTTTATTCATTTGCCAACTCTTCAATGCGTTGACGATTCTTCTCACCTTGGTCAATCTCAAACTCTACAAATGGAATTCTAGCAGTAGGGAGTTTGGACTTTAAGAATTCTTTTACCTCACTTCGTTTGCGTCTAGCAAAGTGAAGGACTTGTTCTTCTTGCTCGGTTGGCATAACTGAAAGAAGTATAGTGACATGCTTTAAATCTTTCGTCATGCGCGAGCCGGTTACAGTAACAAGGCTCGTTCTGTTTGCTTCTGTGTTTAGAAATTCAGTAACAAGTTCGCGGACTACAGCTTGTGCTTTTTCCTTTCTATCTGTTCTGAAGCTTGCTCCATTTTTATCATTCATATCATTTTGTAACAATAGTATAGTTGAAATGTAAATTAGATAATTCTAGCTCACCACCATCTTAAAGCTCTCAAGTTGGTCACGTTCCTCAAGAGTAGTGCCGGATTTTATCTGCGCTCCAAATTCATTTCCTGCTTCCACACTTTTGGTGTTAGCACGTCCGCTTTGAAGATTAAGTATCGTACCTTCTCCAATTTCTTTGTCTCCTCTCTTTATGACAATAGTGTCTCCTAAAGAAAGGGTTCCACTTAAAACTCGTCCACCTATGACTTGCTCACCTTTAGTCATTCCAAAAACTTTCAATAATGTTGCCACGGCAGAAGATTCTTTTGTTTCTACTTCTGGTGTAAGGTCCTTGATCATAGTTTCAAGCCACTCGGCTAATTTGTAGATAATATCAAAAGTATGAACTTTAATATTGGCGCGAAGTGCCAACTCTTTAGCGCCGTTGTCTACTCCAACATTAAAACCTATTACAAGTGTGTTTTCGCTAGTTTGCGCTTTCTTAACGTCTCCTTCCGATATGTTGCCAACGCCTTCTTCGACGACACGTATAATTATTCGCTCATTTTTTATCTTTTCTATTTCATGATTAATGGCACCTATTGAACCAAGTACATCTGCTTTAAGGATAATCGGTATTACCAAGCGTTCGTCTCCATCTTCTGTAGAGATAGATTGAGGAGCCTCGCTTTCAAGTGCCGCGCACGCAGTTTCAGCTCCTTTCTTTGATACGAAAGCTTCAAACTTTCCTCCTACTGGAGGAGTTTTGTTAAAACCTATTACTTGTATTGGACTTGAAAATGTAGCAGTTGCTATTTTACTTCCTGTAAAATCTTCCATAATCCTTACAGGTGAAATAGCATCTCCAGCCAGAATGCACATCCCATTTTTGAGGGTGCCGTCTTTTATTAGTAGAGTTGCGGATATTCCTTTTCTTGGGTCAAGTTTTGCCTCAATTACAACGCCCTCAGCTGGTTTGCTTGCGTCACCGGTAAGTTCTTCTAGTTCCGCTACAAGAAGCATCATATCCAATAGCTCCGGTATACCCTC
>JADHUY010000005.1 GCA_016784305.1 Parcubacteria group bacterium | reverse complement strand
CGCGCCATTGTTGGCGTTTTTTTGTTTATGACCCTGCCGTATATTTGGAGCAGTAAGAAAGTTTGCGAGGTCATTAAACGATTTGAGCATTAGATATGGCAAGACGCTTCGCCCACCGAGGGATTGGCCTATTCGGCCACGCATCTTGCGAGGTGTAAATTTGGCAAATATATAGCGGGGTTCATGAGTTTTCTAAAACTCGCTTCGCTCGTTAAGTAAACTCATGAAATTTATTCTTGGAACAAAACAGCATATGACACAAGTCTTTGATGAAGACGGTAAAGTGCATCCTGCAACGGTTTTAAACGCTGGGCCTATTGTGGTTACCCAAGTTAAAGATGACGAGACAGACGGATACAGCGCTATTCAGGTTGGTTTTGATGAGAAAAAGGAAAAGAATGTAAGTAAGCCCCTTAAGGGACACCTTAAAGATTTAGGACTTTTTAGATATTTAAGAGAGTTTAGAGGAGCGGGTGAGTATAAAAGAGGCGACAAGATGGATGCTTCAGTATTTGAAAAAGGAGATGTTGTGGAGGTGAGCGCTATTTCAAAAGGAAAGGGTTTCCAGGGAGTAGTAAAGAGGCACAACTTTAGCGGAGGAAGGCGTTCACACGGTAACAAGCACGCGGAAAGGCAGGGTGGGTCAATTGGAGCGACCGGCCCACAGAGGGTATTTAAAGGGTTAAAGATGCCGGGGCGTATGGGAACAGATAGGGTGACTGTGAAAAACCTTAAAGTGCTTATTGCTGATAAAGAGAAGAACCAGTTGGTAATAAAGGGTGCGATACCAGGCAGGCGCGGCACGCTTGTTGAAGTTAGAGGAAAGTAATCGTCCTTGTTTTAAATATTATGGAAACAGAAAAGAAAACAAAAGTTGTAAAAAAGAAAGTAAGCACTAAAAAGAGTGTTGCTAAGGCACCGGTTTCTATGGATGCAAAAATCTACAACAAAACGGGAAGTGAGACTGGAGCTATAAAACTACCAGAGAAGGTATTTAATGCGCCATATAACGCTGACCTGCTTCACCAAGTTGTTGTTTCTATGCAGGCAAACGCACGCACCCCTGTGGCTCACACAAAAGACAGAAGTGAAGTTAGAGGTGGTGGTAAGAAGCCTTGGAAGCAGAAAGGAACAGGGCGTGCTCGTCATGGTTCAAGTCGCTCACCCATATGGCGAGGCGGTGGAATCACTTTTGGTCCAAGAAAAGAGAAGGACTATTCAAAGAAGATAAACAAAAAGATGCGCACCACTGCACTTTACAGCGCTCTTTCAAGAAAGTTTAAGGAAGGAGAGATACTATTTGTAGATGACCTTTCATTTGAGAAGCCAAAGAGTGCAGAGGCACGTGAAGTATTAGCTTCACTTTCAAAGGTAGATGGTTTCAAGTATCTTCTTTCAAAGAAGAAAAATAGTGCACTCCTAACTACCGACGGAAAGGACAAGGTGGTCGAGAAAAGTTTTTCAAACTTTGGAAATGTTGAAATTGATGAGGTCCGTAACCTAAATCCACTTGATGTTTTGACGTATAAATATTTAGTTATTTCAAAGCCAAAGGAGTCCGTTCTTTTCCTTTTGAGTAAGGCAGAAAATAAGACAAAGTAATATGGCATTATTTAATTTCAAAAAGAAGAAGACTAAAACTAGCTCTGCTAGTTCGTCCGATCAACCAAAGGTTGATTTAGGAAAGAAGAAAGAGCCTAAAAAGGAGGTGCCTAAGGCAGCACCTAAGGAGGCAGCAAAACAAGGTGGGACTAAAACCCGCGAAGCGGGTTCGTCCGACCAGCCTTCGGCTGGTTTAGGAAAAGACCTCGCAAGAGTTCTTCTGCAACCGCGTATCACAGAGAAGGCTACACTTAGCCAAAGTACAGGCAATGTGTATGTATTTAATGTAGATAAAAGAGCAAACAAGCATGATGTGGCTGACGCGGTGGAGCATCTATTTAAAGTTGTGCCACTTAAGGTCAACATTACCAAAGTACCATCAAAGAAGGTTGCGGTGCGCTCACGCCGTGGCAAGAGTGGCGTTAAGTCAGGCGGTAAGAAAGCATATGTGTACTTAAAGAAGGGGGATTCAATTTCAATTGTTTAGAAATTATTATGAAATTATATAAACCAACATCACCAGGAGTAAGAGGAATGTCAGTTGTAAGCTACAAGAAGCTTACAGTTTCTAAGCCACGCAAGTCCCTCACCAAAGGGGTTAAGCGTGCTGTTGGCAGAAACAGCGCTGGACGTATTACAACAAGGCATAAAGGTGGAGGTCACAAAAGACGTTACCGCGATATTGATTTTAAATACGACAAGCGTGACATCAAAGCCACGGTGGAGACAATTGAATACGATCCAAACCGTTCAGGATTTATTGCAATTCTACTTTATGCTGATGGGGAACGTCGTTACACTCTTTTGCCTCAATCCATAAGGGTTGGAGACACTGTAATAACTTCAGCTACAGCTGACATTAAAGTTGGCAACCGCCTTCCATTGAGTAAGATGCCGGTTGGTACATTTGTATATAACGCAGAGCTCAAGCCAGAAGGTGGAGCAAAAATTGCTCGTTCTGCTGGAAACTATGCAGAAGTTATTGCTATTGATGGAGGCTTTGCGCATCTAAGGATGCCGTCAAGCGAAGTCAGAAAGGTTCGCGACAATGCTTGGGCGTCAGTCGGTGAAGTGTCAAACGAAGAACATAAACTAGTAAATATTGGAAAGGCTGGACGAGCTCGTCATATGGGAATCCGTCCGACAGTCAGAGGTTCCGCCATGAATGCGGTTGATCACCCACACGGAGGAGGTGAAGGAAAAGCCGGACGAGGCCACAGAAGGGCTAGGAGCAAGTGGGGCAAGCCTACCGGAAAGGGTCACAAGACAAGAAAGCCTAAGAAATATTCAGGTGCATTAATAGTTCGCCGAAGAAAAGTAGGAAAGAAACGAGGGTAGGACTCTCCAAAAGAAGCCCGTGGTTAGCCAAAATTTGCAACCTGTTTGTCCAAATCTTGATTTGGGTATAAACAGGTTGCAAATTTTGTATAACCTAAGCGCTTAATTTCCTTTTAATCGGTATATTTAAAGTAGTTAAACCAATGGAGGGCTTGTTATGGCAGAAGTAGTTCCAATGTTGCCACTACTTCCTTCAGATTGGGAGGTGTGGAGTGGCAAGGTGGTGAGCCAAAGTAAAGCGTACGATGGGCGTGACCACGAAGCAGAGGTGTGGCCCACTGGTAAATGTCGTGATTCTTTGGACAGACACCGCTTTGTTTTTTTCACCTCCAACAGTCAAAAAGTTGATGTTGGGACCGGCATAACCCTTAAGGTTCCTAATGAGCCTGAGCGTTTTGAGAGAATGCAGACCTTTGATCTAAATGTGTTGGAGCAGGTGCTCAAACAGGGCTTTAAGGTATTCGCAAGGGTGTTGAGACTGGGTCCACATAAGAGAACCTACCTCTATAAATATCTTAAATAGGCGCCGGAATCTGTATCATGAGTACCGGTGCCTTATATTTGACATAAGCCAATGTTTTAGCTAATATTCTCCAAGCTCTTCGGGGCTTTTTATATATGGCTAGATCAGTAAAAAAAGGACCATACGTGGACGAGAGGGTCTCACGCAAAATTGAAGGTAAAAGGCCAGCAGACACTGGGACTATTAAGACGTGGGCAAGACGTAGCCAAATAAGTCCTGATATGGTGGGCTTCACTTTTGGAGTTCACAATGGAAAAGACCATGTAGATGTTTTTATAGTAGATGAAATGGTCGGACACACTTTGGGAGAATTTTCTCCGACAAAGAAATTCCACCGACATGGTGGAAAGGTACAGAAGGAGCTTGACCAAAGATTGCGTGAAGCTGAAATCACAGCCGCTAAAGCTGCAAAGACTGCGGGCGACGCAAAAAAATAAATCATGAAAGCTAAACTTTCCAATTACAGGCAATCACCACGTAAAGTAAGACTTGTGGCTGATGCTGTTCGAGGAAAGAATGTAGAGAGTGCTATCACCACGCTTTCAGCTATGCCGAAGCGTGCGTCAAGTGCGGTTAGCAAGCTTATCAAGTCAGCTACCACAAACGCAAAACAAAAGGGAGCAAAGAGCGAAGATCTCACAATAAAGAACATTACCGTGGATGAAGGTGTTACCTTCAAGCGTTACAGGCCAAGGGCTCGTGGGCGAGCGTCACAGATTTTAAAGCGGACAAGCCACATCAATGTGGAGCTTGCTGAGAAAGCAAAATAATATGACACATAACGTACACCCATATGCACATAGACTTGGAATAATCCGCGACTGGAGAAGTCGTTGGTTTAGTGCTGACAAGAAAAATTACAGAGAGTTTTTAAAGGTGGACACTATTGCTCGTGAATTTTTAACAAAAAAGCTAAGGGGTATGTATATTAGCTCTATAGAAACAGAGAGAGACGAGAAAATTCTTAGGCTTATTATAAAAACATCTCGTCCAGGGATTGTTATTGGTAGGAATGGAGAAGGTACAGCAAGGCTAAAGGCAGAAGTAGATAAAGAGCTGAAGAGACTAAAGTTAGAAGAGGCCCCAACTGTAAAGATTGATATTGAGGAGGTGCGCTCGCCAGAATCTAACGCTGCCATAGTTGCGCAAATGATTGCTGAAGCGCTTGAGAAAAGAATGCCGTTTAGAAGGATTCTAAAACAGACTGTGGAGAAGGTTATGGCAAACAGAGATGTAGAAGGAGTAAAGATTGCGGTGTCTGGGCGTCTTGGTGGAGCTGATATGAGCAGGAGAGAGCAGATAAAGCGTGGACGTGTCCCTCTTCAGACATTTCGTGCTGACATTGATTTTGCTAAAGAATCAGCGTACCTTCCATATGGTGCAATCGGCATTAAGGTTTGGATTTATAAGGGAGATATTTTTGAAGACTAATCATGCTTACTCCCAAAAAAGTTAAATACCGAAAGTGGCAGACAGGACGCATGAGCCTAAAGCGTCGCTCATCTCCTGATACACGTGGGGTCACAGTTGCTTTTGGGTCGCATGGTCTTAAAGCTACTGCCCCCGCTAGAGTTAAGTCAAACCAGATTGAAGCTGCTCGCCGCGTCATAAGTAGGACATTAGGAAAGACAGGCAAGGCTTGGATCCGCATTTTCCCAGACAGGCCTTACACTGCAAAAGCAGCGGAGGTGGGTATGGGTAAAGGAAAGGGAGATCTTCAGGGATACGTCTTTGAGGTTCGCCCGGGGAGGATTCTTTTTGAAGTAGAGGGAGTGAGCGATGAAGTAGCACGTGAAGCACTAAGGAAGGCAAGCACAAAGCTTCCTGTGAAGGCCAAAGTGGTACTTCGTGACCCAGCATAAAAACATGGCAGAAATCACAAAACAAAGCGATAAAGATTTGCTAAAGCACCTTACTGACAAGAGGGAGGCTTTGAGGGCTTTTCGTTTTGGTATTGCTGGAACAAAGACGCGTAACGTAAAAGAAGGGAAAAACATAAGACGAGAAATCGCAAGGACAATGACAGAGATTTCTAGCAGAAAGACGAAATAATTACGTGCCCCGTTAGAAGTCACTCAATATTATGGAAAATACAAACAATACAAAAATTGAAGATACAAAAGAGATGAAAGACTCTGCTAGCAAAGTCGGAAGACTTTCTAATGGGGGGGAAGGAAAAACTTCAAAAAAGAGAATATTAAAAGGAGTTGTCGTGTCAGACAAAATGAAAGACACGATTGTTGTGGCTGTTACTCGCTTTACAAAGCACCCAAAGTATCAGAAATTTATGAAGAGCACGAAGAAGTACCATGCACATGACGCAGGTAACACACATGAAGTGGGAGATAAGGTAGAGATTGCTGAAGTAAAGCCAATTTCAAAGACGAAGAGTTTTGAAGTTTTAAAATAATATGATTCAGCTTCAAACAATAGTAAGAGTGACAGATAATTCAGGGGCAAAGACTGCTAGGGTATTTAAGGTGCTTGGTGGCTCAAAGAGGCGATATGCTCAAATAGGAGATGAAGTGGTACTTGCGGTGCAAACCGCTGAGCCACGAAAGCAGGTGAAGAAGAAAGACGTTCTTCGCGCCGTTGTGGTTCGCCAGAAGAAGGCGTTTAGACGAAAGGACGGTTCGTACATTCGCTTTGATGAGAATGCGGTGGTGATAGTGGAGAAAGAAAAGAAGGAACCACGAGCTGGGCGTATTTTTGGCCCTATTCCACGCGAGATAGGTGAGCGCGGTTATCAAAAGATAGTATCACTGGCCCCAGAAGTTGTATAAATATGAAAATAAAGAAAGGAGACAAAGTGATAGTTATATCAGGACAGGATAAAGGCAAATCCGGAAAGATTCTTCGTGCTTTTCCTAAAATGGATAAGGTGATTGTGGAGGGTGTAAATGTTAAGAAGAGTCACCAGAAGGCAACAGCTAAAAGGCAGAAGGGGCAGATTGTAGAGCGCACAATGCCCGTACATGTTTCAAATGTAATGATAGAAGACCCAAAGACAGGAAAGCCAACAAGGATAAAAGCCGGAAGTGTAGATGGTGTTTACACTAGGGTTACAAAAAAAAGTGGAACAAAACTTTAATATGCAAATTACGAAAGAAAAAGAAATGACAATGTTTGATAAGCTCAAAGGGGCTATCGGTATTTCAAATAGAATGCAGACTCCTAGAGTAGAGAAAGTAGTTGTTTCAGTTGGAGTAGGTAAAATAACAGACAAGAAGAAGTTTGAGCTTATAATTGACAGGCTCACAAAGATTACTGGGCAAAAACCCTCAATGCGTCCGGCAAAGAAATCTATTGCCACCTTTAAGGTTCGCGAAGGAGATATTAGTGGGTATCAGGTGACATTGCGTGGGGACAGAATGCACGATTTTTTGGACAAGTTAATTCACGTAGCATTTCCTAGGACGAGGGACTTTAGGGGTATTAGGGCTAGTTCAATTGATGAAATGGGAAATATCACAATTGGTCTAAAGGAGCACACAATTTTCCCAGAAACTTCAGATGAGGACCTTAGAGACGTGTTTGGTATGGCTATCACTATAGTGACTAGTGCTACGGACGCGACCTCTGCTAGGGCCTTACTTGCCGAGTTGGGTATTCCTTTTAAGAAGGAGGAATAGAGGTATTCGTTGACAGAGCATAGGGCAGTTGCTAATATGACCCATGCTTTTCGGAGCGTTTTTTATTTGTATATGGCAAAGAAATCAGTAGTAGCTAGGGCAGCCAAGGCCCCAAAATTCCAGTCGCGCGTTGTAAGACGCTGTTTTCGCTGTGGCAGGAAACATGGTTACATGAGACTCTTTGATGTATGTAGAATATGTTTTAGAGAGCTCGCAAATGAAGGGCAGATTCCGGGTATTAAGAAATCATCATGGTAAACGATCCAATAGGAGATTTAATAATAAGGCTTAAGAACGCTGGAATGGTAGGCAAAAGAACTGTTGTTATTCCTCATTCAAAATTGAAGCTTGCTGTGCTTGAAAAACTAAAGGCGAAAGGGTTTGTGGGTTCAGTTGAGAAGAAAGGAAAGAAGGTTCAGAAATCTATTGAAGTAGACCTTTTGTATGGGAAAGACGAATCCCCAAGAATTCAAGATGTGAAGCGTGTTTCAAAACCAGGAAAGCGTGTTTACAGTGGTGTTAAGAGTGTCTTTCCTGTTAAGTTTGGTAAAGGTGCGTTACTTCTTTCAACTCCAAAGGGGATTCTAACTGGTGATGAGGCTAGAAAGGAGAAGGTTGGAGGGGAGGCACTGTTTAAAATTTGGTAATATGTCACGAATCGGAAAACAAACTATAACTATTCCAGAGAAAACAGAAGTAAGCGTTAGTGACGGCGTTGTTTCTGTTAAAGGCCCTGTTGGTGAGCTAACCCGCCCGCTTACCAAGGTTAATGTTGATATAACAGATGGTGTCGTTAGTGTTATTCCAAAAGACAAGTCACGCCTTTCTCAAGCTCTTTGGGGAACATTTTCTTCACATATAAGAAATATGGTAGCGGGCGTGAACACTCATTTTGAAAAGAAGTTAATGGTTGAAGGGGTTGGGTTTAGAGTAGAGCTTTCTGGTAAAAATTTAATATTAAATGTTGGATTCTCACACCCAGTTAACATGCCTGTGCCAGAAGGATTAAATGTAGTGGTTGAGAAAAACATTATTACAGTATCTGGGCCTGACAAAGAGATGGTTGGACAGTTTGCAGCCGAGATAAGGGCGGTTAAGAAGCCTGAGCCATATAAAGGTAAGGGAATACGCTACGAAGGCGAGGTAGTGAAGATAAGACGGGGTAAGAAGGCCGTTTCATAACATGAAGACTAACATCAAAACAGAAAACAGAGATGCACGGCGAAGACGTGTCCGTGCTAAAGTAACTGGCACAAAAGAGTGCCCACGATTTTCAGTGTTTAAGTCAAACACTCGCATCGTGGCACAGCTAATTGACGATGAGAAAGGAGAGACCTTGGTAGCAGCTACCTCAACAGAAGTAAAAGGAAAGACAAACGTAGAGAGGATAAAGGAGACAGGGGCACTTCTTGCAGAACGTGCAAAGGAAAAGAAGATTGAAAAAGTTGTGTTTGACAGAGGTGGTTTTACTTATACAGGCAACATTAAGCTTATAGCAGATAGTGCGCGGCAGGGCGGACTTAAATTTTAAATATGGCAGATACCGCAACAACAGAAAAGAAGGCACCAAGTGCAAACACAAACGAAAGGAAGCCTTTCAAGCGCAATCCTCGTAGGGTTGTTAAACGTTCAGAGCGAGCAAAATCAGAGTTTTTGCAGAAGGTTATAAGCATCCGTCGTGTTACTCGTGTTATGGCTGGAGGGAGAAGGTTTAGCTTTAGTGTTGCGATGGTCATAGGAGACAAAAAAGGGCGTGTAGGTGTGGGTACTGGAAAGGCGTCAGATACAGCACTCGCCATTGAAAAAGCAGTTAGGAGCGCAAGAAAGAATATGGTGAAGGTGAACATGAAAGAAGACATGAACATCACACATGATATTGATGCAAAATATGGTGCTTCCGTAATACAAGTTAGACCCGCACCAGGGCGGGGTCTTGTCGCCGGCTCATCGGTGCGTACAGTTCTTGAGCTTGCAGGAGTTACAGATGTGACCGCAAAAATTTTCTCACGAAGTAAAAATAAACTTAACAATGCACGTGCCACGATTAAGGCGCTACAGACTTTAGTGAAATAACATGCAATTAAACGACCTAAAACCAAGGACCAAATTACAAACCAAGAAAAGGGTTGGGCTTGCCCGACACTGTTTGACTACGTCGTCTTATATGTTTTCACTTTAAATATTATGCAATTACACGACTTAAAACCACATAGCAAAAGACAAAAGCCAAAACGAGTCGGGAGAGGCGGTACCCGTGGAAAGACTTCAGGGCGAGGTACAAAAGGTCAAAAGGCGCGTGCTGGGCACAGTCTGCGTCCAGAGATGAGGGATATCATAAAGAAGCTTCCAAAGCTTCGTGGATACAGGTTTAACTCATTTAAGGGGGAAGCTGTCCCTATTAACCTGTCAGACCTTGAGTTCATATTTGAGGCCGGAGATAAGGTAACACCCAAGACTCTTTTTGATAAAGGAATGCTAAAAAAGAAAGGAGACAAATACCCAAGGGTAAAGGTTCTTGGAATGGGCAAGCTTACAAAAACTCTTCACATAAATGGCGCAGAAGTATCAGCTTCAGCGCGTGAGGCGATAGTGACGGCTGGAGGCGACGTTAAATAACATATGATTGGAACTTTCATTCAGAAATTAAAGCTGGTGATACGAGACGAGGGTTTGAGGAAGCGTATACTTTTTGTGATTGGAGCTCTTGCTCTATTTAGAATTTTTGCTGTTATTCCAATTCCAGGTATTGACACAATACAGCTTGCAAACTTTTTCTCTAACAACCAATTCCTTGGTCTATTGAACATATTTTCAGGAGGCGGGCTTGCAAACTTATCTATTGTGATGCTTGGAGTTGGTCCATACATCACCGCATCCATCATAATGCAGCTTCTGACCATCATGTCACCCAAAATGAAGGCGCTTTATCAAGAGGAAGGCGAGGCTGGGCGAAAGAAATTTAGCCAGTATTCAAGACTTCTTACTGTACCTTTGGCATTTATTCAGGCATTTGGGTTTTTTGTACTACTTCAAAGGCAGGGTATCGTTGTTGATGTTGGACTTTTCCAGACTTTAACAAACGTTATTGTAATAGCGGCTGGGTCAGTACTTCTTATGTGGGTTGGAGAGCTTATTTCAGAGTTTGGTATTGGAAACGGTGTATCCCTCATTATTTTTGCTGGAATAGTGGCCGGACTTCCTACCGCGGTTAGTCAGCTACTCTTTACATTTGATATTTCACAAGTCCCACTTTACCTAGGGTTCATTGCTATTGGGTTCGTTATTACAGCTGGGGTCGTCATCATAACCGAGGCAGAGAGGCCCATTCCTATTACGTATGCGAAGCGTGTGCGTGGGGCTAAGGTATATGGCGGTATTTCAACATACTTACCGCTTAGGGTTAACCAAGCTGGGGTTATCCCAATTATCTTTGCACTAGCCATACTTCTATTCCCGCAGATGGTATTTAGCTTCCTAGCAGGTCTGGGTGGCCCAATAGTTTCCGCTATTTCAAGTGCTGTTCTTGGCGCTCTATCAAATCAGCTAGTATACGGAACCCTTTACTTCCTGTTAGTGTTTCTGTTTACATACTTTTACACAGCCGTTACATTTGATCCAGACACTATTTCAAAGAATCTTCAAAGAAGCGGGGCTTTTATCCCAGGTGTGCGTCCAGGTAACACGACAAGCGAGTATATTGGAAAGATTCTAACGCGTATTACTCTTGTTGGAGCTATGTTTCTTGGTTTCATTGCGGTGCTTCCCCTTGGTATGCAGGCAATTACGGGCATTACCACAATCGCTATTGGTGGAACAGCGCTTCTTATTGCAGTCTCAGTTGTACTTGATCTTGTCAAAAAGATTGACGCGCAAGTTTCCATCCGCGAATACTAAATTTATATAAAAACTGAAAAAGCCCGTTATTTATGCAAATAAACGGCGGTCTTTTTCAGTCCTCCAGTAGCTCAGTCGGTTGATGGGTCTGACGTTGCGTAAAGAAAGAAAGTAAAGTAAGTTATACGCGAAGCACATAACCCAAGAAAAGGAGGTATCTTTCCTATGCACTTTACCGAACTCGATGAGGGCCCAGTTGAAAGAGTACTAATCACACATCTTGTGGCAGTCGCAACCAAAGACGTCCGTCAATTGCGCAACGCCTTTACTGCCGATGCGCTTTTTGTTGGTACAGACGACACTGAACAATGGTCGGTTGACCGACTCATAGCCGTTCTTGAAGATTCAGAAAACGGCTGGAACATGCTCGATTGCACTGAAAGGATCATTTGCTTTATTGATGGTCATGGATGTGTAGCCACGTTTTTTGAGACCTTAGCTCATGAAGACTTTGGTCCTTTGCGTGGCTCCGGCGTTGTTATCAAAAACAATACTGGGGAATGGAGAATTGCACAATATGTCTTGAGCTTCTCCGTACCAAACTCTGTTGTTGACACGACCGACATCCTTACTTTGTTGGTGCCGTAAGCAGGCTCTCTTATTTCTTTTAGCGCCCCCACCTACACGAATCTGGTGGGGCGCTTTTTTATACAAACCCCTAAATTCCCAACGGCTCATCGCGATGAGCCGTTTAGAAACAATGCATTAATATTACGCTATAGCGTAATATTAATGCATTGTTTCTTCTGGCAGAGATGTCCCTGTTAACGGAAAGAAACAGTAAAAGCTATTTGTGACTTCACTATGATATATCATAGTGAGTTTGCGAGTGGATGTGTTGAGTTAGTTTTAAAATAAAGAGGGTTTTTGTATCTAGCATTTAAGTCAATGTGTATATATACTGCTTACTATTATGAAAAGAGACACATCCATTATCATATTTGTAGTAATCCTTTTGGGGCTTGTAGCTTTGTGGCAGGTAACGGTTAGGGATGAGGTTATTGTGAGTAATTTTGAGGAATGTGTTTCTGCTGGAAATCCTGTTATGGAGAGCTATCCACGGCAATGTAGGCATGAAGGTGAAAACTTTGTAGAAAATATCGGGAACGAACTAGAAAAGATTGACTTAGTTAGTCTAAGTTCGCCTCGCCCAAACGAAATTATAGAAAGTCCACTTGAAATAGTGGGCGAAGCCAGAGGCACTTGGTTTTTTGAAGGAGACTTTCCAGTGGTGCTAACCGACTGGGATGGAAGGATAATAGCAGAAGGGTTTGCTAGTGCAGACGGTGATTGGATGACAGAAGAGTTTGTAGGCTTCATTGCCACCTTAGAGTTTGAGTATCCAACAGTGTATAACCGTGGCTCACTTATATTAATGAAAGACAATCCATCAGGGCTCCCCGAGTATGATGACGCTCTTGAGGTACCAATTCATTTTAAAGAAGTGACGACACAGACGACTTTGAAAGAGTTGTAGCAAACTTCATGCCAAATTTTTCTGGCTAAAAGGAGTAAAAGAGTGTTTGAATAGGGGGTATAGGAGTAAGGTAATTAAAATGGAAGAAAAAGATACATATTTTGTGGCGGTTAAGCTATTCCTTGAGGATGATGGGAAGCTTTTTATATTTAAAGACAAATGGGGAGACTGGGATTTGCCGGGAGGAAGAATAAAGAAAGATGAGTTTAACGCTCCTCTTGAGGAGGTCATAGCTAGAAAGGTGAAAGAGGAGCTTGGAGAGGGCGTAATCTATACGCTCGGCAAGCCTGAAGTTTTAATGCGACACGAAAGGGTATAGGATGGCACAGGGGAGACAGCGCGCATCTTTGCCGTCGGGTATTCCGCAAAATATGAAAGTGGCGAGGTGGCGCTAGGCGAGCACCACACAGAAGTGAAGTGGGTAGACAAAAAGGATTTTAAACCAGAGGATTATTTCACCGGCGGCTGGCTAAAAGGAGTCAAGGAGTATTTAAGTAAGTGGTCTGAATAGGTTATAAAAGCTTGACGCAAGATAGTATTTAATGTATAGTTTTTTCAGATTTTAGATTTCACTAAGCGCCGAAGGACGCAAAGGAAATGGCAGAGATAATTCGCTTCGGTGCTGTGAAACCGGATAATCCTAAAAAATGCAGAGGGTGTGGAGGCAGCGGGCAGGCAGATCGAACCATAAGTGGATGGGTTCAGTGCAACGAGTGTGGCGGGTCTTGCAATGCAAATTACAGAAAATGTACCGCCCCGCACTGCATAGATGGCATGGTTGCTCCATACCCTGGCGCTCCCAGGGAGGAATGGGCTAAATGTAGTGTGTGCGAAGGCAAAAACTTCGTGCAACGCTAAACTCTCACAATCAACACAAGACGAACCGCCTCGGCTTACACCGAGGCGGTTCTTGTTTTTATACACTCAAATATCAGATAATAAATAAAGGGAAATACTCATATTTTGCGCTATAATAGCGAAATGATAGAACCTAGAACCATACTCTTTTTTGGCATGGGTGGCTCTGGCAAGGGCACATTGGCTAATCTTATGAAGGAATACCTAGAGGAAAGGGATAGCGACCGAAAAGTGCTCTCTATTGAAACAGGTGCACTGCTTAGAGAGTTTGCAAAGACAGAAGGGCATACCCAAGATCTTTCAAATAAAGTTTTAGAAAGAGGTGGGCTATTTCCATCTTTTCTTCCAGTTCATCTGTGGGGAGGGCATTTGGTTAAAAACTTTACTGGCAATGAACATTTAGTATTAGATGGTCTTGCTAGGCGTGCTTCAGAGGTGCCAGTATTGGATGAAGCAATGAAGTTTTATGGAAGAGAGGTGATGGATGTGGTTGTGCTAGTAATAAGTAGAGAGGTTGCTGTGGAGCGTCTGCACAATCGCAAGAGATTTGATGATATTGAAGATAAAGATATAAAGACAAGGTTGGATTGGTATGAGGAAAATACTGAGCCAGGAATAGTTGTTTTAAAGAGCCTTGGCCACAACATCCACATGATAGACGGAAGTAAAAGTATTGAAGAAGTAGATAAAGAAACTAAATTAGCATTAGGACTTATATGATTTTAAAAAATGAAAAAGAAAAAGAAACTCTTAAAGAAGCTGGGCGAAGGCTTGCCGTACTTCTTTCTGAAGTAGCCGAGCTTGTTCACCCTGGAGTCTCAACAGACGTACTAGATAGAAAAGCAGAAGAGGTTATAAGAATGTTTGGTGATGTGCCTGCGTTTCTAAACTATCAGCCATATGGTGCACCGCGCCCATACCCAGCCACACTTTGTATTGCGGTTAATAGTACAGTAGTGCACGGCATACCAAACGAAGATCCTGTTGTTTTAAAAGAAGGAGACATTATTGGACTTGATTCTGGGTTAATTCACGAGGGAATTGTAGTTGATAGTGGAGTCACAGTTCCAGTTGGTGAAGTAGATAATGCCGCAAAAAAACTAATGAGTGTTACAAAAGATGCTCTTTATGTTGGAATAGCGGCTGCAAAGGTGGGGAATACCGTTGGCGACATCGGACACGCCATAGAGAGCTTTGTTAAGCCACACGGCTATGGAATAGTGCGTGAGCTGTGTGGGCACGGAGTTGGAAATAAAGTCCATGAAGAGCCAAATATCCCCAATTTTGGGCGTGCGGGCGAAGGGGCTGTGCTTAGAGAAGGAGAGGTGATAGCTATTGAGCCGATGCTAAATGAAGGCACGGAGAAGGTAATTTTTGATAGAAATGGATACTCGGTGCGCACAAAAGATGACAAGAGGAGCGCACACTTTGAACATACAATTGTTGTCACAAAAAATGGTCCTCTAATAATGACCAAGAAGTAGAGTAGTTGTTGGGCTATAATAACTGTCATGGAAACAACCCCAAGTTTTGAAGGGAGAAAGTTTAGTACACCCGAAGAGGAGCTGACATTTCTTAGGAATGAGCTTGCTCATAAAGAGCGTCAACTTGAAGCACCAAACAATGAAATGGAGCGAGAACGCATCGCTACAAAAAATATAAATGAGTATAAAGCTGTTTTGCCAGAGGCAATACTTGAAGATAAGTACAAGCTAGAGAAGGAAGAAGTGGAAGGCATAGTTCTTGATCTTGCGCCAGAGAGCCATGATGAGAAAATGCAGGACCTTTTGGGCATACTTCAAGAGAAGGGAGTGAAAAACGCTCTCTCTGTAGTAGATGGAATGAGAAATCCTCACATAGAGGATGATTTTCATCGTTTCTTAGTTCAGTACATTGTTTCTGGGTATCAAATTAAAGATATTAAACCTGATGGAGACTTATGGCGCGCTCTTCACATGAAATTGTACGAGATTGCACTTCCTTCCAACAAAGGTGATAGAGAAAAAGAGTTGGGTGAGCTACTTTCCCTAACGGAGCAATTCTATAACGGAATGTTTTCGCTTGCAGAAGCCAAGATGTTTAAGAAAAGTGCTTTTTCTTTTGAGATAGCAATACCAGCAGATGGAGAAGAAGTAATTTTCTATATTGGAGTGCCAAGTAATAAGACAGAGCTTTTTGAAAAACAAATTTTAGCTATTTTCCCCGGTGCTAAAGTAGCCATCAGTAGCAACGACTACAATGCATTTAATAGTACTGGTATTGCTGTGGGTTCTTATGCAAAATTAAACAGGAGTGCCGCGTTTCCTATTAAGACATACGACGAGTTTGGGCAAGACCCCCTTAATGTCGTTTTATCTTCATTCTCAAAGTTAAGTGGCACAGGCGAGGGTGCTGCCATGCAGATAATGTTTTCGCCGGCAGGAGACCGCTATAACAGGCACTATAAGGTGGCACTAGACAAAATACAGAAGGGGGAGCCTCTAAGCGTTGCGGCAGATATGTCTGAATCAAAAACCATAAGGGCGGTTAGCAGTGTTGGAAGTCTATTCAAAGCACCACCCAAAGCTCTCTCAAAAGAACAAGCCGGACTTCCGCCGAGGGTGGATGAAATATCAGTTGAGCAAATAACAAATAAAATACAAAGTCCAATTGTTGCGACAAATGTTCGCCTTGTTGCATCTGCGCCTGAACAAATGAGAGCAGAAAGTATATTAAATGATTTGGAATCCTCATTTAACCAACTTTCAAATGCGCAAGGAAATAGTTTTAAATTTATTCATGTTTCTAAAGGGCGTCTCCGTACTTTTATTCACTCTTTTGTATTTAGACTTTTCTCTGTAGATGAAACTGTCCCTCTTAGTCTTAAAGAATTAACAGGTATTTACCATCTATCTGCTGCAGTTTCTACAACTTCTCGTGAGCTTAGGCAAAGTAAGGCAAAAGAAGTTTCCGCACCTGTTGGAATGCCACACGATGGGGTACTTCTTGGTACAAATTCATATTCAAATACAAAAACTCCAATTTATTTCCCTCGGGCAGATAGACTTCGTCATTTCTACACAATAGGGCAGACCGGAACAGGTAAATCAACACTTCTTAAGAACATGATAATACAAGATATTAGAGCTGGAGACGGAGTTTGCTTCATTGATCCGCACGGAAGTGACATAAACGATGTTTTGGCTTCTATTCCGGCTGAAAGACATAAAGATGTTATTTATTTTGACCCAAGTTATACGAAGCGTCCCATGGGACTAAACATGCTTGAGTATGACAAGAGCAAGCCAGAGCAAAAAACTTTTGTAGTAAATGAGATGTTTAGCATTTTCCAGAAACTATATGGTGCTGTGCCAGAGTCTATGGGGCCACTTTTTGAACAGTACTTTAGAAACGCAACGATGCTTGTTATTGAAGACCCGACTACTGGGAACACTTTGCTTGACGTTTCGCGCGTACTTGCTGATGCAGAGTTCAGAAGATTAAAATTGTCACGTTGTAGAAACCCTTTGGTTGTGCAGTTTTGGAGGGATGTGGCCGAAAAGGCTGGTGGTGAGTCTGCGCTTGCAAACATCGTGCCATATATCACAAGTAAGTTTGATGTGTTTCTTGCAAACGATATAGTTCGACCAATTGTTACACAAGAAAAATCCGCTTTTGATTTTAGGGACATTATGGACAACAAAAAGATTCTCTTGGTTAATCTTTCAAAAGGAAGACTGGGCGACATTAATGCAAACCTTATTGGTCTTATTATAGTTGGAAAGATTTTAATGGCTGCGCTCTCCAGAGTGGACACAACCACGGACCTACCGCCTTTTTATCTATACATTGATGAGTTTCAGAACATTACGACGCCTTCCATTTCAACAATTCTTTCTGAAGCAAGGAAATACAAGCTCTCCCTTAACATTGCGCATCAATTTATCGCACAACTAGACGACGATATACGAGATGCTGTGTTTGGAAACGTAGGGAGCAAGTGCGTCTTTCGCGTAGGTGCAAATGATGCAGAATACCTTGAAAGACAATTTGAGCCGGAGTTTGAAGTAAGTGACTTAATGAATATAGATAACTTTAATGCCTATTTAAGTTTACTGGTTGACGGGAAGCCAGTTAAACCTTTTAATATTGAGATTCCACCAGTCGGTAGTGGAGATAGATCACAAATTGAGACTATAAAAAATCTTTCATACGAGCGATATGGCAAAGACCGCGAATATGTAGAGAAAATGGTAGAAGCCAAATATCAGAAAGTAGATAATATAATTACATAATCATGTCAGAATTTAGTAAGGAGAGAACGCTCGTTATGATAAAGCCAGACGGTGTTCAGAGAAGTTTAATAGGGGAGATAATAGGTCGTTTTGAAAGAGTTGGTCTTAAGCTAGTTGGACTTAAGATAATGGTGCCAACTGCCAAGCATGTTGAAGAGCACTATACACTTGACCCAGTTTGGAGGACGGTTACAGGAGAGAAGACAATTGCTTCATATAAGAAGAATGGGAAAACCCCGCCGTCAGAGGACCCGCTTGAGATTACAGCTGTTATTCTTGAAAATTTAAAGAAGTATTTAACATCTAGTCCTTCAATAGTAATGGTGTGGCAGGGCGCACATTCGGTAGGATTAGTAAGGAAACTAGTCGGTGGAACAGAGCCACTTACATCAGATGTGGGTACAATCCGAGGTGATTTCGTTATTGATTCATATGAGATGTCTGATGCTGATGGTAGAGCCATACGAAACCTTACTCATGCTTCAGGGTCAGTAGAAGAGGCAGAAATGGAGATAAAGCATTGGTTTTCTGAAGATGAATTGATCAAGTACCGTCTTGTGGGTGAGCAGATTTTGTACGATGTTAACTTAGACGGGAAGTTAGAGTAGTCATTGTGGTATAATGGGGATAAGGTTAGGAGTACATCGTCCACTTTAATTTTTTTACTCGGGGAGTCTGATTTGTTGGTAGGCCGTGGTTTACTAACCTAGGACACCCACCTGGATTAACCGGGCGATGATGTTTCCTAGCCCCGCTAAAGTGTTCCGCAGGCTTCTAACAAGTTGCGGAACTTTTTAGTAACAAAATGCATACACATAAACTTTTATTAATTCATTTTCTGCTGCTAGTGGTTATTGCGACCATTCATTTTGTTGCTCTTGAGTTCTATCTATACTGGGTATTTCCATGGCTTGATATATTGATGCATTTACTTGGGGGTGTTTGGGTGTCGCTGATCTCTTTGTGGATTTTCTTTGAGTCTGGTTACATAAAACTTCCGCGAACTTTACCAAATACTGTTTACGTCGCTGTCGTGTCCATTATTTTTGTAGCAATCAGTTGGGAAATATTTGAGTTGGCAGCGAGTGTACCAATTGAGGCTAACTTTGCACTTGATACCACAGTTGACCTTATAATGGATGCAATAGGAGCGTTTATTGGGTGGTTTTATTTTAAACATGTATTTCTAAAAAATGAGTAAAGCAAAATTAACATTCGCAGGAGGGGCTGGAACGGTGACGGGTGCAAACTTCTTACTTGAGAGTGATGATTTTAAATTGTTGGTTGATTGTGGGCTTGAGCAGGGTGAGGAGTTTTGTGAGAGATGCAACTTTGATGATTTTATATACGACCCAGCGAGTGTGGATGTTTTGATAATAACGCATGCTCATATTGACCACATTGGACGGATCCCGAGACTAGTGAGAGATGGTTTCAAGGGAGTTATATATTCAACTCCATCAACTCGCGACATCGCAGAAGTTATGTTTGCTGATTCTGTGAGAATTCTCGGATTTAAAGCAAAGGAAGAAAAGACGGAGCCACTTTACGAGGCAGAGGATGTGGTAAAGACAATGGGTCTCTGGAAGAGCATCAAGTACCACGAGGAGACCGACATAGGAGGCGGTTTCAAGCTAAATCTTAAGGATGCCGGGCACATATTGGGCTCTGCTATTGTAGAGCTTGCTCGAAATGGGAAAAAGATTGTGTTTACTGGAGATTTGGGGAATACTCCCGCTCCTATTTTAAGAGATACTGAAAAGATAGAAGGTGCTGATTATATGCTCATTGAAAGTGTATATGGTGATAGAAATCATGAAGATAAAGATGAGCGAAATGCGCATTTAAAGAAAGCGATACTAGACACACAAAGTCGCAACTCTGTTTTGATGATACCAGCCTTTTCAATTCAAAGGACACAGTTACTACTTTACGAAATAAACAATTTTGTTGAAGATAAAGAGATAGAGGAGATTCCTGTTTATCTAGATTCTCCACTTGCTATAAAAGTTACTAATTTATACGGAAAGTATTTAAATAACTTTAACGAGAATGTACAAAAAGAAATAAGAGAAGGAGATAATATTTTTGAATTCCCTAAATTAGCATTTACCTCTAGAGTAGAAGACTCAAAAGCAATTGCAAAAGCTCCATCGCCAAAGGTTGTTATAGCAGGTTCAGGTATGTCTATGGGCGGAAGGATTCTTCACCATGAGAAAAAGTATTTGGAGGATTCAAAAAACATACTTTTAATTGTTGGCTACCAAGCGGTGGGTACTTTGGGTAGAAAAATTGCTGACGGTGCAAAAGAGGTCGTAATATTTGATGAGAAAGTAAATGTGCGAGCTGAAGTTAGAGTAATACATGGTTTTTCTGCACATAAAGATTCAGAAAACTTAGTTTCTTTCGTTGAAGATTCAGCAAGTACACTTAAACAAGTCTTTGTGTGTATGGGAGAGCCAAAGTCTGCAAGTTTTTTGGCTCAAAGGATTAGAGATTTCTTAGATGTCCCTGCAATTGTTCCAAATAAAGGAGATGTAATAGAGATTGAGTTATAGCCCGTGCTAATATTAGAGTGTTATGGATGAAGTTTTAAAGGAAGCAAAAAAATATACATCTAAAATCCGCATCTGCGTATCAGGTGCAGCCGAAACCGGGCATTGTGGGGTGGATGCATACAATAATGGAAAAGATGTTGGGCGCACCATTGCAAAGCGAGGTGCTGTGCTTGTCACGGGTGCTACTACCGGCTTTCCATTTTTTGCCACACTAGGAACTAAGGAGAAGGGAGGTGTTTCAATTGGATTTTCACCAGCTTCAACTGTTGAGGAGCATATTAACCGTTATAAACTGCCTACGGAGTGTCTAGACCTTATTGTATACACAGGCTTTGGATTCTCGGGTAGAAACCTACTTCTAACGCGCTCAAGTGACGCCGTCATTGTCGGCTGTGGCCGTATTGGCACAATAAATGAATTTACTATTGCATATGAGGATAGAAAGCCTATTGGTATTTTAGAAGGTTCTTGGAAGACGGACGAAATTATAAAAAGTATTATTGACAACTCTCATAGAGAAAATCACAAAATCATCTTTGATTCTAATCCTGTAAGACTGGTAGATAAAATGATAGAGCTCGTACAAAAAGACAAAGACGAGATGAATCTCGCCTATGGCAACCCTCGGACTCCACATATTGGAGATGACCGTATTCTTTAATTCTACTTAGTACTCTCTACTATTCGTTTGAAAGTCTCTGGATTGGAACTTGCGAGCTCTGCAAGTATCTTTCTATCAACACCGATTCCTTTTTTCTTAAGGGCGTGTATGAAAGTGCTGTAAGTGTAATCAAGAGGCCTTACAGCTGCGTTAATTTTTACGTTCCAAAGTGCTCTAAATACTCCTTTTTTGTCCCTTCTGTGGTCAAAGGCGTGTGCACCTGCGTGCATCATAGCTTCGGTCGCTTGCTTCTTCTTAGAAGAGCGCCCAGCACGAAAACCCTTCACCTTTGAAAGAAGGTAACGTTTGCTTTTTAGTTTAGTTGTTCCTCTTTTTACTCTAGCCATTTTATATTTTGTTAGCTGTGAGGCATAAACCTACTTTTGTTCTTTGGACTGATTTTAAATCCAACGATTCGTCGTTTCTTTAGTTGGTTTTTACGTGGTGCTTTTGCATTAAAATGGTTTTGACCAGGTACCCTTGCTAGGACCTTGCCATTTTTGGTTACCTTAAGTCTTTTCGTATAAGATTTATTTGTTTTCATCTTTCTTTTCTTCTTTTGGTTTGATTGCTTTGGCTCGCTCAATAGTCGTTGAGATGCCTTTCGGACTCTTCTTTATTTCTTCAGCTATCTTGTACTCTGTCTCTATGAGGTCTAGGAATTTTTCTAGTCTCTCTTTAAGAAAGCTAAATTCCATGTACTTGTACCTTCCCCATAGAAATAGGTCCACCTTTACTCTGTGGCCAACTCCGAGCCACTCATCAACGCGCTTGCGTTTAAGATTCAAGTCATGACTCCCTGTGCCTATTTTTATTTGCACAACCTTTGTTTCAGTCACATGGGCTTTGGCTTTCGCCTCGCTCATTTTTTTCTTTAACTCGTATTGAAACTTACCATAGTCCATCACTTTGGCCACGGGAGGCTTAGCGTTGGGCGATATCTCAATAAGATCAAGATTCGCGTCTCCAGCGGCCTTTATGGCTTCAGCAAGAGATATAACGCCCAAGTTAGCGCCGTCTGGGCCAACTACCCTTAGTTCACTGGCCCGTATTTCTCTATTTATTCGTGTATTTTCTACTTTCAAAGCTGACTATAGTTACGGCAGGTAGTTTAGCACGCATAAAATATGCGGTCAATTAGCCGTGTATAGCTAAATCATCTTCATAGTCCTCAGAAAACATAGTCCACATTGATAAGAAAAATCCAGCAATAATAGGACCCACGATAAATCCGGTAATCCCAAATAGACTAAGACCCCCTAGAGTAGAGAGAAGTACTACCGCATCAGGCATTTGGGTGTCGCGTCCAACTAAAATAGGGCGGAGTATATTATCAACGACACTTATAAGTAGTGTTCCCACTGCGAGTATAGCAATGCCTCCTACATAGTTTCCAGAAAAAAGAAGTATTATTCCAGCAGGAAGCCAGATTGCAGCAGGCCCTATTGCGGGGATTATGGATAGCATCGCCATAACAATTGCCCATAGAAGGGCGCCCTTAATGCCGACTACATAAAAAAGTATCCCCCCTATTGTGCCTTGGACGAGTGCGATGACAAGTGTTCCTTTAAATATTGCCCTTGTAATAGAAGAAAAACGCTCGCACATCTTTTTTTCGCGCCTGTCTCCAAGCGGAAGCACGTCCATAAGCTTCTTTGCAATACTTGGTCCGTCGCGAAACGTAAAGAAAAGAATATAAAGCATCAAAAGTAGCTTCACCATGAAGCCAAATGTCCCTTGCCCTATAGCAACTGCCTGTTCACTGAGCCAACTAATTACAAATGCAGTTGCTTCAGTGAGCTTTGCGGTAACAACGTCGTTGTCAATGCCAAGTGGTTCAAGTAGCACAGCCACTTTTGCAACTTCTTCCACTAAGCTATTCTGGCCTGCTCCAGATGCTTTTTCATAAAACAAAATTGATTCATTGGCGACAAGGTATCCTGTGATATATATTGGGACAATTACGATTACTAGCACAGTGAGAATCGAAAGAAGAGCAGCCACACTTTTTTGCTTGAATATAGAGACCCACATTTTCTGTATTGGATAGAAAACTATGGTTAAAACCACCGCCCAGAAAATAGGAGCAATGAAGTCTTTAATAAGCCAAACAAATAAAATAGTGGCAGTCGAAAGCAGTCCAAAGAAAAGAGCATTTTGTACTATTTTAAACTTTGCAAGCTCATCTATCGATTTCATATTAAAAGAGTAGCACAATTTTATTTCTAAATAATTAACCCAACCGGTTGGGTTGATTGTTTCGGCTTAAATAAGCCATTTCACCGCTAGATTACTTAGAGTTTCGTGCTACAATGGCTCACTATGGATGGCATACACATATCGCTTAAACCAGAAATACTAGGTGAAATATTGGGTATTCCCATAACAAACACCTTAATAACGAGCATGGTCGTACTCGTAATACTTTTTGTTTTAGCGGTAGTCATTGGTAGAAGTGTAAAAATGGTTCCAGGAAAGACGCAAGTTTTAGTAGAGGGCATGTTTGGCTTCGCGCTTGATTATATTGAGGAGACGCTTGAAAGTAGGAAATTAGCGCTAAAGTTTTTCCCGCTTTTGATGACTCTTTTCGTATTTATTTTTGCGGTCAACGTACTTGAGTTTGTTCCAGGTATCGGGAGTATTGGACTATTTGTAGGTGAAGGTGCGCACAGTGAGTTTGTGCCACTTTTTCGGTCAGTTAATACAGACATAAATACACCTCTTGCTCTTGCCATAATTGCATTCCTTGTTATTGAGATTACGGGTGTTGTGGTGATTGGTTTCTTGAAATATTGGAAAAAATTCGTAAACTTAAAGTCGGTCCTTGGTTTTGCAATTGGGATCATAGAGTTATTTAGTGAGATAGCGCGTTTAGTATCGTTTTCATTCAGGCTCTTTGGAAACATATTCGCAGGGGAGGTTCTTATATTGGTGGTCGGCGCATTCGTGCCATTATTCCTTCCAGTACCGCTTATGCTTTTTGAAGTCTTTGTTGGCTTTATGCAAGCAGCTATCTTCTCATTACTTACGCTCTTTTTTATCAAGATTGCAATCACGGACGTGGAGCATTAATGTGGAGCCACATTCGCGTTTTGAAGAAATTCAAAATGTCCATGTGGCTCTTGCTAGGAATTATTAATTAGTAATTAAATATTATGGATCTTGAAGTAGCAAAGACACTCGGTATGGCGCTTGCAGTCGGACTTGGTGTTATCGGACCGGGTATTGGAATTGGGCTTATTGTTTCAAGTGCACTAAACGCAATGGGACGAAATCCAGAAGCAAGTGGAAAAATTCAAGCGACTATGTTTATTGGTATTGCTTTTACGGAAGCCCTTGCCATCTTCGCTCTAGTTGTTGGGTTTATCGTAAAATTCACCTAAACGATGGGAGAAATAGTTTCGGCTTTTGGAATAGACGTACGACTTCTTGTAATTCAAGCTATAAACTTTGGATTGCTTCTTTTAGTGCTTTGGCACTTTCTATACAAGCCTGTGCTTAAGATGATAGAAGCTAGACGCTTGAAGATTGAACAGGGAGTAAAGGACGCCGAGGCTTCAGGGCTTAAACTTAGCGAGATTGAGAGCGAAAAAGGCTCTATTATGACTGAGGCTATGAAGGAGGCCGAGGGTATTGTAGGCAATGCCAAGAGGAGCGCCGCGGACAGGGAAAAGGAGATGCTAGCTGAAGCCGAGCTTAAAAGTGAGCGTGTACTAGCTGAGAGTAGAGAGCATGCCAAGGAAGAGAGCAGGCTTATATTAGAGGAGAGCAAGTCTGAGATTGCGAAAATGGCGGTTCTTGGGGCCGAGAGGATTCTAAAAGAGAAAAATGACTAACGCCAAAGAATATGCACAAGCTCTTCATGGAGGTGTTGCTGTTGAGACTCTTTTGAAGCTGGTTAATAAACGCGGTCACGAAAGACTACTTCCTCGTATACTCCTTGAGCTTAAGAAACTAGAGCAATTTACTCTTGGACACGCAAGTGCAAAAGTAGTAGTTGCAAGTGGCACTGACTTAAAGAAGTTAAAAATAGAAATCGCAAACGCAATGAATAAGCTTGGGATTAGTGAGGAGAGTGTATTAACAGAGGTAGATGAGTCAATTGTGGGAGGCTTCGTAGTAAAAGGTAAAGACGCGCTCGTTGATTTAAGTTATAAGAGCATGCTGGTGGGGCTCTATAAAAATATAGTTAACTAATATGGATAATTTAATAATAGAAAGAATAAAAAAGGAGATTGAGAATTTAGGCACAAACGCCGACATTGTTCGTGTTGGAACCGTTATATCTGTCGGTGATGGTGTAGCAGAGATTGAAGGTTTGATGGACGCCAAGATGAGCGAGATGATTGTTTTTGACAATGAGGAAGGTAAAAGTGTCAAAGATGCAATTGAAAACAAAGACACGATATATGGACTTATCTTAAACCTTGAAGAAGATGTTGTGCGTGTAGTTGTTTTGGGAGACTCCGACAAAGTGAGAGAGGGAATGCAGGTGCGAGCGCTTGGCACACTTCTTTCGGTTGAGGTAGGAGAGAATATGATAGGGCGAGTAGTAAACGCGCTTGGAGAGCCAATAGACGGAAAGGGCAAGATTGAAAATACAAAGACTCTTCCTATTGAGCGTGAAGCATATGGTGTGATAGATCGTTCGTCTGTAGATACTCCTATGCACACGGGCATTAAAGCTATTGATTCTATGGTTCCAATTGGACGAGGCCAACGTGAGCTCATCATTGGAGATAGGTTTACTGGGAAAACTACGCTTGCGATAGATACAATCATCAACCAAAAGAATGAGCCAGTAGAGTCTCGTCCTATTTGTATCTACGTCGCCATTGGTCAAAAGGAGTCTAAAACAGCGCGTATTGTAGCCGAATTAAAGGAAAGAGGCGCAATGGACTATACGATAGTGGTTTCAGCTGGAGCTGGAGCTACTGCGGCGCTTCAGTTCTTGGCACCATTTACTGGTTCAGCCATCGGGGAGTATTTCATGGATCAGGGCAAGGACGCCGTCATCATTCATGATGACCTTTCAAAGCACGCTGTGGCGTACAGGCAGATGTCGCTTTTACTTCGTCGTCCACCAGGGCGTGAAGCATATCCTGGAGATATTTTTTATCTTCATTCAAGACTACTTGAACGCTCCGCAAAACTCTCAAAAGAAAAAGGTGGAGGCTCACTTACGGCACTTCCTATCATTGAGACACAAGAAGGAGACGTGTCAGCGTACATTCCTACAAACGTAATCTCTATTACAGACGGACAGATTTATCTAGATACAGATTTATTTAACAAAGGATTAAAGCCTGCAATAAATGTTGGGCTTTCAGTTTCTCGTGTAGGTTCAACTGCACAAACAAAAGCCATGAAGGGAGTAGCCGGAAAGATTCGTCTTGAGCTTGCACAGTTTCGTGAGCTTGAAGCATTCATGCAGTTCAGTCAGGACCTTGATGAAGTTACGAAAGCGAGAATTGATAGTGGAGAGCGTCTAACGGAGGTACTAAAGCAGGGTAAGCATGTCCCTCTTTCGTTTGAGAGACAAGTTGTGATAATTTACACGGCCGTTAATGGATATCTTGAAGATGTACCTGTAGCAAACATAGGAAAGTTTGAAAGTGAGTTTCTTTCTTTTATCAAAACTCAACATGATGACATCTATGAAAGTATTAAAGGTGATAGAGCGATAAGTGAGGCAACAGAGAGCAAGCTTAAAGATGCAATTAAGTCTTTCAAAGACACTCACAAGGAACTCATAAGCAAATAACATGGCACTTAAGGAAGTAAAAAACAAAATTCGTTCAGTTGAGAGAACTCACACTGTTACAAAAGCCATGGAGGCAGTTTCTGCTGTGAAGATGAGAAAGACGCAAGAACATGCACTTTCAGGTAGAGCATACGCACACTCTGCTCTTAACATTTTAAAACGAGTGAGCGGAAGCTTAGAGGCCTCATCGAGCCCATTAGTAGTAGAAAGAGAGATAAAGAAGGTTTGTTTTCTTGTTGTTACTAGCGATAAAGGACTCGCTGGAGCGCTTAACTCCGCACTTTTAAGGGAGGCTGAGAAGAGGGTTATTGAAAGCGGACTTTCAAAGGATGCTATCTCCATCATATCAATTGGCAAGAAAGGGTATGAATATTTCTCAAATAGAGGATATGAGGTTTTGAAAAACTACGAGAACTTTGGTGATGATGTTGCTATTGAAAGTATTGAAGAAGTAACAAAACAAATAGTAGAGCTTTATAAGAGTGAGAAAATTGACCAGTGTATCGTACTTTACACACACTTTAAGTCTACATTTGAGCAAGACGCATTAAGCAGGGTGCTACTCCCACTTTCTCTTGAAGAGATAAACAGAGTTGTAAAGTGGATTACACCAAAAGAAGGCAAGTTTTCGGATGTTGGCGAGAAGGAAGAGAGACTTAATTACACACTTGAGCCTGAGTCGGCGGACATTTTAGAAGCGCTTCTTCCTTTTCTTCTAAATATTGAGGTTTACCACACGCTTCTTGAGTCAAAAGCTAGTGAACACTCAGCTAGAATGGTCGCAATGAAGAACGCATCGGATAAAGCGCGAGATTTAACAAAAGAATTAAAGCTTAAGTTTAATAAAGAGAGACAATCTTTAATTACGAGGGAAGTTAGTGAGATTATTGGTGGAATTGAATCAATGGCATAAGAAATTAATATGGAAAAAGACAAAGAAAAAGGCAAAGAAATGGGAACGATAAAACAAATCATCGGTCCAGTGGTAGACGTTTACTTTAAAGACGGAGTTCCAGATATAAAAACAGCACTTCGTGTGAATGTTGAAAGTGGAAGTGGTGTTGTGCTTGAAGTAGCTCAACACATTGGGCTTGACCGCGCTAGATGTATCTCAATGAAAGACACCGCGGGGCTCACTCGAGGTATGGAAGTAGAAAACACTGGCGCCCCGATTTCCGTTCCTGTTGGTGAAGTTGCGCTTGGGAGGCTTTTTAATGTTCTTGGTGAGACTATTGATGGAAAAGAGAAACTGGTTAATACAGAAATGCGTTCAATACATCAAAGTCCGCCGCCTTTTACAGAGCAACAGACAAAAGCAGAAGTATTTGAAACTGGCATTAAGGCGATTGACCTTATGACCCCCTTTATTAAGGGTGGAAAGGTAGGGCTCTTTGGAGGAGCAGGAGTTGGGAAAACTGTGCTAATTCAGGAGCTAATCAGAAATGTGGCTACGGAGCATGGTGGCTACTCTGTTTTTGCTGGCGTTGGAGAGCGTGTGCGTGAGGGAAACGATTTATATCATGAGATGAAGGAATCAGGCGTGCTTGATAAGACTGCACTTATATTTGGGCAAATGAATGAAGTTCCAGGAGCGCGTGCTCGTGTTGGGCTAACGGGGCTTACCGTTGCTGAGCACTTCCGCGACAAGATGGGTAAAGATACACTATTTTTCATGGACAACGTATTTCGCTTTATCCAAGCTGGTTCTGAAGTATCATCTCTACTTGGGCGCGTGCCGAGTGCTGTGGGGTATCAGCCAACTCTTGCTGAAGAAATGGGAGCCATGCAAGAGAGGATTACTTCAACAAACAAAGGCTCTATCACATCAGTACAAGCTGTCTACGTTCCGGCGGATGACCTTACTGACCCAGCGCCAGCGACAACCTTCTCTCACTTAGATTCAACGGTTGTACTTTCACGACAACTCGCATCTCTTGGTATTTATCCATCTATTGACCCGCTTGAGTCTGGTTCAACTGCGCTTGACCCAGACATCGTAGGCAAAGAGCACTACGAAGTAGCGCTTGAAACAAAAAGAGTACTTCAGCGCTACAAAGACCTTCAAGACATCATCGCAATTCTAGGAATTGAAGAATTGTCGGACGATGACAAGCAAACAGTTTATCGTGCGCGTAAGATTCAGAAGTTTCTCTCACAACCTTTCTTCGTGGCCGAGGCTTTTACGGGAGTAGATGGAAAGTTTGCATCGCTTGTTGATACGGTGCGAGGATTCAGAGAGATACTAGACGGAAAGTATGATGATAAAGACGAGCAGGCGTTCTATATGAAAGGAACGATTGATGAAGTAGGAAAATAATTAAGTAAATAAAAAAGATGTTTAACCTCACCATTGCGTCAGTAAGTGAAAAGATATTTGAAGGAGAAGTTGTGTCTTTTACTGCGCATGGTGCTGAAGGAGAGATGACGGTGCTTTCAAGGCATATGCCTTTTGTGACACTTCTTAAAGAGGGAGATATTGTGGTGCGTGAGGGTGGCGAAAGCAAAGAGAAAAATTTTAAAATAGAGAAAGGGCTTCTTGAAGTAGGAAATAATAAAGCTGTTATTTTAGTATAAAACGGAAAAGGCGCGTCATCGGCGCGCCTTCCAAATCAGCGTCATCAAATAGGTGTCGCCAATTCATTACGATAAAAGGTAGCGCCATAGATGCTACCGAAAGAAGTACCCAACCGAGCAAGTCCATTTTTCCTACTCCCAGTTGTCCAATTCTTTTTCTTTGTATCAAATTGCTTCTATTTAAGCAATAACCCTTAAAATGCTTTTACTTTTTTCCTATATACCGATTAATCGGTATATAGAGTGGAAGTTAACTCTAGAGCTAATTTAAAAGAACACGCCCCGCAGGTCGGCGGGGCGCATCTCTTTATTTTGTTGCAAGAGTTTTTTCTCCTAGCCTCCTGCATAGTGCATAGGTCGCCGCGGTCCAGACCACATTGTTTTTATCATCACGTAGTTCTTGCAGAGTATTTTCGGGTGTGTTCGCGTGTTTTGCAACATGTGCTCTAATTAGCCAATCTTTGTGTCCGGAATGCTGAACAAGCACTTTGCAGTAGTCTCAGGATCATTCACAATTTTTCTGAGGTTACCAACCGCGCATTCACACCTACTTTTCTCTTTGGCCATTATTTCTCCTTTCTGGCGTTTATTATGCCACCTTGAGTTTGGAGTTTGGTTGTGCATCAACGAATCGTGCTTCTTTCATGCACCTGATTCCTATGTGTGGTGCAGAAATAAGTTGCACTACCTCGCCAACACTCAACCCTGCATCTATTGGATCGGTGCCAGGCACATAGATACTTTTGTCTTCACAGACGACGCAAACATTTGGTCGTTTGGCCCCTTTGGAAGGACCGGTGTAGAAGACGCGACCATCTTTTGTAACAAAAAACTGTCCGGAAAATGAATCGCCAACTCGTATTTTGCGCCATAAACTTGACACTTCAATGGTCATCTGGGTCATCGGTGATTTTCCTTGTACTGATTAATTTTAGACTAGTTCGATAATACTCCCCTTTAGTGGCCGGTCAAGTTTTGTGGTTTGAGGCTTAAAATGTGGATATGGGGTTCGAACCCTGACCGTCACTAAGCTCGTAAACTCGCTAAGTGCGGCGGGGGTTTTGCACTTGATTCTGTAATTCGTATCTCATAACAGAATCTACGCACACTCGCTCGTTGCAAAGCAACATGCTCCGGCGGTTTTATCACCCACGCAAGGTGCGCATGTGGGCAATGACCTCCAAGTTACTAAGTATATTTCTGCGCTTCGCTTGAAATCTACTAAGTACTCGTAGGCTCGACTCAGTCCTCTCTAGTGCTTTAGCACGCGGACTTCCGTCTTTTCATCACCCAATGGGGGATGAATCCTGACGGTCTCTAAGTACTTCGCACTAAGAGCCGCGGGACACGCCTCGCTGTTGCAAAGCAACATGCTCCGGCGGTTTCATCACCCACGCAAGGTGCGCAGGCACCTTGCTCCATCTCCACAGTCAAAACGAAAACCGCCATAAATGGCGGCTCGTTTTAATCTGTGGAGATGGGGGTGATGAAACCCCGTTCAGAAAGGTTTATGAGATGATTCTACAGACATAGTTTGCTTTTTGGTTTAAGTAAATAAGATAAGAAGCAAACAAAACTCTTATCTACCGATTCCACTTGGTCTTAAGATATCTACTAGGAAATGCGATATCTCCAGTCCGAAATTTATGACACCAATTTCAATCTATCAGACGTCAACTGAAGTGATGGTCACTTACCTGCCTGCCGGCAGGCAGGGGCCGTTAAGCCTTATACAGCGTAAGCGAACTGGAAATCCTTCATCTGAAAAGGTGAAAGAAGTCCTTTTGAAAGTTTGTTTGCACTTACTTTCTTTCCAGCTTTTTAAGGAAGTTCTGGACTTCCGTCTGCACATTACAAAAATATCTCCCTGTCGATACGTGCATCCCCGCAAAATTTACCTGCGCTTAGCGCAGCTAAAATTTTAGCGCCCGCCTACAGTTTTGCGATGCAAAAATGTGGCGGGCCACAGATAAACTATGCGGGAGTGATCTCTCTATTTAATACCAGTATCAAAATGTGGGGGCGAACGGAGTTTTTCTTTACTCCGTTCGCCCACAATGGGTTATTGAAATAG
>JADHUY010000027.1 GCA_016784305.1 Parcubacteria group bacterium | reverse complement strand
TGCTTTCTTATATTTTGATGCAAACGCAAACTTAGAGACGTAAAAAATACGATGAGCAAATATTGAAGCAATGCGCATCCACGCGCTCCCTATCTTATGGTTATACCAAAGGGCAACTCTTTTGCCGGAAAGCCTCCAATAAATACCAGCAAGCACTATATATTCCGGATTCATATGAGAAAACACCACGTCATACCTCCCTCTGATTTGTACGATATATCGTACAAAACGAAATACATATACAGCACGATCAAAAATACTTTGATATATCAAAGTGTTTGTTTTTTTGGTTTTTTCTTTACCAAGCGAGTACACGTGCACGTTTTCTGGTAAATCGTATTCTCCTACAGAAAGTGCTATTACGTGTACATCTTTAAAATGAGGAGCGAGCTTCAAAAGCCAGTTATGGAAAAACCCTAGTACGTAGTCATTTTTATCTACTTTTTGCGTTGTAATTAGCAGTCGCATGTTTCAATCATCTTTACGTACTTCTTAATGTATTCTTCCTCATTTTTATAAGGGTAATTCTTTAATTCACCTTTGCCTCCATTTTCTATATATCTCTCTATTTTGTTTTTTAACTCCTCGTCAGTTTCAAAAACATCCGCTCCGTATTCTTTGGCAATTCCTACATCAGTTGAAAGAGTGGGCACACCTGAAGCAAGTGCCTCTACCACCGATACCCCATACCCTTCAAATCTTGAGGTTTGAAGAAATAAATCTGAAGATTTTATGTAAGTGGCTGGGTCGTCAATCCACCCTTTAAATAAAACTTTACCCTCTACTTCACTTTCCCTTGCACATTTCTCAAGTCTTACTCTTTCACCACCACTTCCTAAAACTATCAAACCAATATCTCTATTGTCCTTGGCAACTTCACTAAATATCCTTATCGCCCTTTTAATGTCTTTCTCAGGCTCTAACCTACTTGCCATTACAATTTGAAAGGGGAATTCTTTTTCCGTTTTTGGAGCATTTTTTATTGCTTCTGTATCTACAAAAATAGGCAGTACCTCTGGCATTTTTGTCAGTCCGTATTCTCGGCCGATTGAGTCTTTTATACCTTCTGAAACTACACGGATACAGTCTGCCTTAAGAATAGTGTGGCGTGCCACCTTTTTGTAAAAGCGATTCAGTCCACTTTTGGCAACAAAACCCTTTGAGAGAAAATCTGTGTGGACTTGGATTTGTAGAGCCACATCAGCATTTTTAGCAAGACTCACACCGACTAACCCGGCTAAAAATGGGTCTTGTGTGGTAACGCGATCATATTTAAGCCTTTTGCCTATATTTATCGCATTGTGAACATACTGAAACCTAGTCAGAGAGTTGGTTGGATAAAGCGTAATATTATCCGAAATCTTTTTCTTTTCGAGCCCGAGATTTTTAAGCGCAAAAACCACAATATGAAGCTCCTTCATATGCTCGCCGTACTTTTTAGTGCGCTCGCAAACCGGACTCCCATCCTCAAAAAGTTTGCGATCAGTTGATATCATTAAAACCCTCATTTTGATAACGCTTTTATGGTCTCTTTAATCATTCTGTCTTCGTTAAAATCTTCTACCCTTTTAAGACCCTCTCTTATGAGCTTGTCCTTTAAGCTTTGAGTCTTTACTACTTTCACAATATTCTCGCGCAGGGCTTGCTTATCATCAAACGGAACCAACATTCCATTTTTACCATTTTCAATTAGCTCTGGGTTTCCACCAACATTTGTTGTAACTATTGGAAGCCCGAGTGCCATAACCTCAAGAAGTAAATGTGAAAAACCTTCATAGGATGTATTTAAAACAAACATATCAGACGCTATTAAATATCTAAGGAGAACATCGTGCGGAAGTGCGCCTGTGAGAGAAACTCTCTCACCAAGATCCAACTCCTCAACCCTTTTTTGAAGTTTCTCCTCGTCTGGCCCAGCACCAATGATTAAAAGCTTCGCATCAGGAATCTCTTTTATAATCTTTGGCATTAGCTCAATAAGAGTCATAAAGCCTTTCCAAGGAACAATGCGCCCAACACTAGTAATTAAGGTGCCTTTAAAGTGAAGGAGTCCTCTTACAGTGTCACGATTTCCCGGGTCTTCCAAGCCATTAAAGCTGTTGTAGATGACCTCAACTTTCTCTTTCGGAATCCCCCAACGAGAAACTATTTTCTTTAGATACTCGCTTGGAACTATTATTTTTTCTGCACGCCTCGCAACAAAAAACTCTATTTTTTTAAGAAGCCCAACCATCCTGTGGCTTTTACTTTTATTTAAAGAAAATTCATCAAGGGAATCTGAAACACCAAATCTTTGCACACCTTGCTCCCATGCGTAGTCACCAACTATTTTTACAATAAAACGCTTTCGCAAAATAAATGCGACGAGCGCAGAAGGGAATCCGACGCTTACTGGATCTTGTGCATATATAAGGTCAGCATGACGCCCTTTGGATAACACCCCAATAAAATAGACTGCGTGGCGTATAAGCTTTGGAAATTTTCTTACGCTGGAGAAGGGAAGTACCACCACCGAAAAACCATGCCCTGGCAGCTTCTCATTAAGAGTCTTTGAATATGTAGCTGGTCCACCAATCTCTGGCGGATAAAGCCCTGTTGCTACTAATACCTTCATATGTCAGTTGTATTTAAAACAGGTCAATAAACAAATAAGATACTTGTGTCATATTATATATTAGACCACTGAACAGTGAATTAGTCAAAAAGTTAACCAGTTTATGCTAAACTTGTGCGTATGAAAATAGTAATCGCCTCCCCTCTCTACCCACCAGATATCGCAGAGCCTGCTCCCTATGTAAAGGAGCTTTCTAAAAGACTTACTGAGAGTAACGAGGTCACAGTAGTCACCTACTCTCACATACCAGAGAAAATCTTGGGAGTGAAAATTGTATCAACGGAAAAGCGAAGGCCACTTCCCTTTCGCCTATTAACTTTTGCGCTTCTTCTATTTAAAGAAGCTAAGAGCGCGGACACCATATACATTGAAAATGGAGCTTCCGTTGAGCTCCCTGCTATTTTAGTAAATGCATTTCTAAGACGCCCACTCTTTATTCATATAGGAGACGAACAAGCGCACAAAAATGCAAATAAACTAGCCCACCTAAAATTTATAGAAAGTGTGGCTATTAAGCTCTCAAATAAAACGATAGTGGGTTCTCCACTAAAAAAGCCTGAGATACTTCCATTTGAAGAATTCCCAGCAAAAGAATTTGAAAGCTATGAAAGTTCGTGGAAAAGTCATATTGAGGAGCTCCATAAAATATTTGAACATGCAAAATAGGGACGAAAAAGAAATATGGGAAGAATACAAAAAGCGGGAGCTTGAAGGCGCTTTACCTATCCTTTCCGACTTAGGGTTTAAGCTAGACGCTGAGCAACCGCACACCTCAGGTGAGCGCTACTTAATGCGGGCAGTTACAACCACACACGGAAGAAAGCTCATCCTTCTAGGGGCGAGGATAAACGACAATAAAAAAGTTGTAATAAAAGTGACAAGTGACCAAGCTGGTAAAGAAGAGTTGGTAAGTGAAAGAAAAAGCAAAGAAATCCTGCATAAAATAAACTTCGCATATGACATATTCCTCTCCCCTCCTGAAATACTATTTAAAAGTATTGGTAAATACACAGTATCTATTCAAGCTTTCGTTGAACGTGAGTCCCCATTTCTGGATAGAGATACAAAAGAGCAGTTTATGCTCGCGCTAAAGGCGTTTAAAGCGCAAGAAAGCGCACACGCCACAACATACGCTCACGCCAAACTTATTGAGAACGCCTTCGGAAGTATGGATTCAGATGAATATATAAAGAGATTCAGAGAATTCAAGGAAAGTACTCTTTCGACTCTGAAGGAAAGAAGTAATCTATCTGAATTACTTACATCAGTAGAAGAATTTCTTGTAGAAAATAAAGAAACAATTGAGCAATACACCGGTTTTTTAACCCACACTGACTTTGTGCCACACAACTTCAGAATAATGAACGGCGACATATATCTGCTTGACCATTCTTCAATGCGCTTTGGAAATAAATACGAGGGGTGGGCGCGCTTCATTAACTTTATGACACTTCATAACCCAGAGCTTGCAAAGTGGCTTGTGAAGTACATAAAAGACAACCGTGCAGAAGAAGAATCTCTTTCGCTTAAACTTATGCGAGTATATCGCCTAGGAGAGATAGTTTGGTACTACACAAACACGCTTGATAAAAGCTCCGGCGACTTATATACGCTAAATAAAAGTAGAGTGGACTTTTGGACTGACATTTTGGAACGAGTCTTAAATGACAAAGAGGTGCCTAAAGAGCTGGTTGAGGACTATAGAAAAAACAGGGATTCACTTAGAAGTGAGGACGAGAAGAAAAGACAGGTTGGACTTCTTTAATAGCTAGAGAACTTTAGAAAAAACTCTTTCTCGCATTTGGACTGCTACTTTATCCCAATTAAACTTCTCTAGCACCATAGACCGGGCAGTTTTTTTAACTTCTTCTACTTTTTTTGGGTTAGCAAGAATATCCTTTACAGCAAAAGCTATTTGCTCGGGAGAATCTTTATCTACAACCCAGCCTGTTTGCTCCATATCTCTATTATGTTTTTTATCAAAAAGAAACTCCGCTATCCCTCCCTCTTGGGTAGATACAACCGGAAGGCGAGACGCCATAGCAGATAAAAATGCATTCCCTAGCCCTTCAGAGCGACTGGGACCAACAAAAATATCCAGTGTCTGGCGGTAATTAGAAACCACAGAACGATCCACTGGGCCGGTGAAAATGACTCTGTCTTCAAGCCCTAACTCTTTAGTCAAATTTTTTAGCATTTTCTCATCACTTCCTCCACCAACCAAAAGTAGCTTTACGTTCTCAGGAAGTATTTGCATTGCTCGTATTGTGTCGTCGTTTCCTTTCTGGTGAACTAGGCGAGCTGTGTTTCCAATAAATATATCTCCAGCTTTTTTACCTAGCTCTCTCTTAAGGGACTCAATTTCTTCTTTACTAAATTCTGCTTTTATATCCCTTGGGTTAGCACCGTTATGAATGAATTCAATTTCTCCTTTATATCCCCTTTTCTCTGGCCATGTTCCAAGATACGTTGAAATAACTTGAATTACAGAAGCGTTTCTAAACCCATAATCAAGAATGGGAGTAAATGGTCGTATAAACCATCTCGCAAAAACTTTCTCATACGGATCTCCATCTTGAAGGGTAAGAACGTGCGGTACTTTAACTCCAAGGAATTTGCTAAACACAAGTGGAAAAAACATATAAGTCATCACAGCCCACAGAGCACTGAACGAATGCTTTTTATGAAGCGACTTTGCTTTAAAAGCAGCAAGCGGAATAAATAAAATCTTTGAAATATACCCCCCACCAAACCCTATCCGGTGCACCATTACATTTCCAATCATCTCTTCTCTTGGTGCGCTTTTATCAAAAAGAAGCGTTATGAGGTGAAATTCTATATCATCTATTCTCTCTGTTACCTCCCTTATCGCAGCTTCTGCGCCTGAGACAAAACTCGGATAGTATGTAAGTGAAAATATTAAAATCTTTTTCATTTTACTTTTTCTGACTTTTCACCTCCTCAATATATTCAAGGAGTGTATGCTTCTGTTTCCAGCCAAGCGACTCTATTTTACTCGTGTCTTCAGCGCCACACGATCGAGTTGAAGTCGTCTGTGGCGTAATCCTATATTTTCCACCAAACATTTCAGACACCTCAAGTAATGAATGAACTTCCTTTGCACCGATACAGTAACCATCCCCTTCTCCTTTTTCTCCCACCAGCACAAGTCCCGACACAGTGTCATCTACATGAGTAAAAGCTCTTGTCTGCGTTCCAGGTTCTGCTATTTCATGAACCCTGTTTTGAAGATAATTTTGACGTAAAGTCTCAATAATCGTCCCATGATTTTCTTTTGACCGTTCTCGCGGGCCATATACATTATAAAAATACGAAATTGCATAAGGAAGAAAATACCAGCGCGCATAGTTGCGAACTAAATCACTATTTGCCGCCTTAGACCATGTATATGGAGACAGATTACGCCCCTCAACACCGTCGTCCCGTGCCTCGGTGAACTTTGTTGATGAACCAGCATAAATAAGTTTTGCTGGACTCTTTCGCCAAAATTCCAAAACTCCAAACGTCCCATCCATATTCATATCTAAGATTTTGTCGGGTTCTTCAAAGCTCTTGAATACTCTGGAATACTCACCCAAATGATAAATGATGTCAGGCGTCTCTTTAATGTGCTTTTCAATATCTTTAGTGTGCCCTTCTATATACTCAACTCCGTCCACGTGATTATCTTTTGAGCCAGTGAAATAATTATCAAGCGAGATAACCTTATGATCATCTTTAACAAGGCGCTCACATAAGTGAGAGCCAATAAAGCCGGCTCCGCCAGTAACGAGTATTGTTTTTTTGCCTTTATCTCTCATTTATATATTATCTATTCAATTATAGTAAACTCGTTGCGTCCTTTCTTTTGAATGTAGAGAGCAGAGCCGATTCCTAGACCCATTAAAGCAATGAGTGCAAGAAG
>JADHUY010000004.1 GCA_016784305.1 Parcubacteria group bacterium | reverse complement strand
GCCACTTCTGGGTACGATACTGCAACCTTTTTTGCAAACGTACTCGCCCACTTATTAACGCGACCAGCTGATGCGTCGGATTCATGAATAATAAGAGGTATCCGGAACAACTTTGTTGCAAGCACGGTTGGAAAACTCGCATAGCCACCTTTACTAAAGACTACGTCTGGATAAATTGAAAAGATTTGAAATACCGCTTTTATTATTCCGAAGAAAGTTTTTATAGAATCAAAGATATTTTTTATTGAAAAGTAGCGACGCATTTTGCCGGCTGGGCTTTGCTTAAATTCAATGTTGTTTTCAAAAAGTGCTCGCTCGTTATATGGGCTAGGACCAATGTAATATAGCTCCGGCTTAAGAAGCTTCCTTTCTGCCACTATTGCGTTAACTGATTGTGCCACTGCTATGATTGGATAGAAATGCCCACCAGTCCCGCCTCCTGTAAAAACTATTTTCATCTCGTTAGAGGCCTGTCCTTTCGGCAGGCAGGTGGGAGGCGACTCTATCGCTTCCGGTCATTACTTTAATAAAATTGACTAATTTAATGCTATTACTCATATGTTTATTATTCTTGCCAATAACCACTTGCTATCTCTACCGGAATTTATGTTTTTCTATATTTTGATACGTTTAAAACTATACCAATACTGCCAAGTGCGAAAAACAATGCCGTCCCGCCGTGACTTATAAATACTAGTGGAAGGCCTGTAAGAGGAAGAACAGCCAACATTGAAGCAATATTTATAAATGACTGCGACACAATAAGTATAACAACCCCTACGACAAGTAGTCCACCGAAGTAATCTGGGGCTTGGGAGGCTATTTTTAAGCCCCGGAAAGCAAACGCCAAAAAAAGTGATACTAGTATAAATGCGCCAAGGAATCCGAATTCCTCTGAAAATACCGCAAAAACCGAATCTCCAATTGGTTCAGGTAAAAAATTAAATTTCTGAACACTTTGACCGAACCCACGGCCAAACCATTGTCCAGAACCAATAGCTATTAGTGATTGTTGGATTTGATATCCGGTTCCGAGAGGGTCGGCTGACGGGTCAAGAAACGTCATCAGTCTGTCTCTAACGTATGGCCTTGATATGGCAAGAATTAATACCCCACCAATAGGAATTAATGCTGTTGCAAGTAAATCTCGCAGACGCGCCCCGGCGACAAGAAACATTGCAGTGCCAGCTGAAAGAAGTACCAAAAGAGTTCCAGTATCTGGCTGAAGAAGAAGTGGTACTGCAGCGACTGCGGTTATCCCTAAAAATGGAATAAGACCGTGTAGGAAAGTTGCAGTCTTGGCGCGGTTACTTGAAAGATATGCGGATAAGTAAATTACGTAACCAATCTTTAGAAACTCTGCTGGTTGTATGGAAAATGAACCCACAGAAAGCCACCTCTTTGCTCCACCTGCCTCAAATCCCAATCCTGGAACAAAGACCAGAAATGTTGAAACGACAGAGAGCCCAAATATGAGAAGTGCGTAGGTCCTCCATTTCCTGTAGCGAATATTTGAAGTTACGATGAGTAAAATAGACCCAAAAAGCATACCAAAAATAATTTGACTAAATGCAACGGATGAAAATCTCGCCCCTTCCCTTGCAAGAAGACCTAGTGATGCGGAGGTAAAAATAAAAAATCCACCAACGACTAGCATGATGGTAAGTATTAGAAGTGTTCTATCAACCTTTATCATAGATTTATCCCGCAAGTGCAATAATGACTCCCAAGAAGGCGAAGATTATGCTTAAAATCCAGTATCGCATCGCAACTTTGTGCCCCGGCCAACCTATAGCCTCAAAGTGATGATGAAGTGGCGCAACTAAAAAAACTTTCTTACCTCTAAATCTTTTGGAAAGAGTTTGAATAATCACTGATAAAACTGTAGCCACGAGCAGGAATGCGATTATCGGAAGTACCGCTATCCCATATCCCCCACCTAGACTATCTGTCATAAATGCCAGAACCGCAATGGTGAGAGTAAGACTCATTGTTCCTGTTTCAGTCATCCAAAAGCGAGCGGGGGGAACGTTAAACCAAAGAAATGCCAGAAGTGCCCCTGCAACGGTAGCAGCAAATGCCGCTAGGTTTATTTGTTGCTGATAGAAAGCTATTCCTGCATAAGCTAAGAATATAGAAGCGAACACTCCACCAGATAGCCCGTCAATGCCATCTATTACTCCACTTGCATAAAGTGCTAAAACTGTAATCACAAAAAACGGAATTATAAGCCAACCAATTGAAAGTGCCCCATCAAATGGAATACCCACAGACGTGATTTCTAGTTTTGAGTAAAACCACCACCCAATAACTGCAGACATGGCGACAACTGCAAGTAAACGTTTTGAGAGGGCAAGTCCGTTAGACTCTCCTCGTACATCTAATAAATCATTTACAAAGCCAACTACGCCTCCAAACGCAAGCGTAAAGAGTGGAATCCAAGTTTGGTCTCGACTAATGAAGTCAAGTTTTATTGTAGTCTCTGTCGGGAATAACCTAGAAATACCCCATATAAGGAAGGTGGTTAGTATGACGCTACCCCATATCATTATTCCACCCATTCGTGGAGTGCGTCCCTCACGCTCTTTGTGTATCTTGTTAAATTCAATAGCATCTTTTCCATCAAGAGCGATTTTACCTGGATTGGATTTCCAAACTTTATGTTTATACAAATATGTTGTAAGTATTGGAGTAATTGAGATACCAATAAAAAATGCCAGCGCAGCTGGAAGTATTACTTTTACTATATCAATTACCATATTAAAATCACTTCTTTAAAGGCTCTGTCCAACAGCTTTAAGGCTTGCAGACACAAGTTTTGAAACATCATCAAATCGCCCATCCGCACTAGAGCCTAATACCGAAATGATTATAGGGTGATTTAGCCCAGCGTCATACGCGATTACTAAGTTTCCGCCTGCCAAATCAGTAAAACCAGTTTTAGATCCCATTACGCCAGAAATATTTTCAATTGCCTCGTTTGTATTTTCTGCGACAATCATTTCGTTTGCTGATGAGTTATAAGGAAGTTCACCATATGAAGTTGCTTCAATTAAATGTGGAGATTTAGATATTGCGTACTCAAAAAGTCTCGCCACATCTCTAGCAGAACCATATCCTCCACCAACAGATAGATTCGTGTCTAGCCCTGTCTCATTTAAAAAGTATGTCTGGACCAGTCCGATTTCAGTAGCTAGAGTATTCATTCTATTTACAAATGTAACCTCTTCCACGGTGGTTTGAATATCTGACTTGTCGCTAAGTGAGCTAATGGCAGATGCAACGGCGTGCGCACCATCATTTGAAGAGACAATAAGAGTAAACTCAAGTAGGTTTGACAGAGCCCATTTCTCACCTTCCAGCAAACCGCTATCGCCCTCTGTTTCTATTGAATTTTTTCCAATCGTAATTAAGGAATTACCAGGGGCACTTTCAAGTGCAATTAGTGCTGTCATTATTTTTGTAAGTGAAGCAAGTGGGTGTTGGGCTTCCTCATTTTTTCCAAAAAGCATTCTTCTGTTATTTACGTCCCACACATAAGCAGATTTGGCCTCAACTTTAACACCTTCAAATGGGCTTACAATCGCTGGTTTATCAAGTATTGTGATCTCTACTTTACTAGAACCGTATTTGTTCATAGAAAATCCAAGCACACCTACTATTGCGGTAAGTACAACGAGTCCAAGTATTTTTGAATCTCTTTCGCTAAGTTGTGGTTGTCTCATTCCCATCTTCTATTTCATCGTTTAATCTATCTTCAAGTTTGGCGATTTCTCCCTTCATTTGGGTATAATCCGGCAAGTCTTCAACCCTACTTATACCAAGAAAAGCCAATAGTTCAAATGATGGCTTGTAGAGGAAGCTTCTTGCATCACTTGGATTTACCACTCTCTCTACTAACCCGCGTATCAATAAGGTGCGCAGTGTAAAGGTGGAGTTAACCCCACGGATATAGTCAATTTCAGAACGTGGTGTAGGACCCTTATATAAAAGTATTGATATTATCTCAAGTCCAGCTTTGCCTATATCTCTTGAAAATTCATCTTTCCTCAACTTCTCTACCACATCTGAAGCATCCGCCGATGTTCTAAGTGCGTATGACCCATCTTTTTGGAGCAAGGTCACACCTCTTCCAGTTAATGAATCATGTAATGTTTTAATTGCAGACTCCACATCAGATATATCTACTTTAAAGAGTTTTGCAAGTTCAGTTGCTTTAATCGGCTCTCCTTTAAAGAAAAGAACGGCTTCAATTTTATTTGCTAAATCCATATTAATACTTTGGTATTGAAACGTCGTCTGACTCCATCGTTATATCATCAAATCTATTGCTTTGCGTAACATTTATTATCCCCTGCTTTATAAGCTCAAGCATAGCTAGAAAACTAACTACGACTTGAAGTTTGTCATTTTTATCAATCCCAGCAAAGTCTCTGAAACTAATAGAGATAGCCTTCGTAACTCTATCTGCCAATTGTTCAATCGTGGCTTCCAGACTTACCACTTTTTTAATAGCCGCCTCTGGCACAAAAACCTTTAAAGGAATTGCTGTTAGAACTTGTTTTAATGACAATATTAGACTAGTGGCTGATATATCGTTCCCTGGAGAGAAAACTATTACTTTCTCACGTCTCTCTCCACCTTCAAAAAGTGGGTTTTTCCCAAACTGCATATTAACCTGAATAGAAATATCTCTAAAGAGCTTGTACAGCTTAAGCCTGTATTCTAAGTCTTCTATGCTTCTCTCCTCGTCATCTGTTAGCTCCAGTGCTGGAAGCAAAGATTTAGATTTGATTAAAAGTAAAGTTGAAGCAACCAAAATAAAATTTGCTGTCTCGCCAACTGAGCGTTTCTGTTCCTTTATATGAGCTAGATATGAATCAGTGACTTGGGCAAGAGAAAGGTCATTTATAAATAGTTTCCTCTTCTCAATGAGTTGTAAAAGTAAATCAAATGGACCTTCAAAAACTTCAGTTTTTACAATGTACCCAGAACTACTCATCCTGTTAGAGACCTGCCTTTCCGGCAGGTAGGTAGGAAGCGACTCCGTAGCATCCATTTGTTACTTTAGTAAAGACAGTTAGATTGATGTTTTTACTCATATGCAGATTATTCAATTTACAACCATTATAACCTCTAATGGGACTCATTTATATTCTTCTGCGAACTTAACGAGAAGTCTAACTGGTTCACCAGCGGCACCTGGTGCTAACTGGTCACTCGTTATAGTTGTCATACGTGAGGCCATATCTATGTGCGCCCACTTTAGGCCACCTGCAAACTGCTTAAGAAACATCCCACCATTTATCACTCCGCCGTAACGTGAGTTGCTAAGCGGTATGTTTGCAACATCACCAAACTGGCCTTTAGTATATTCTGCATACTCCTCCCATAATGGAAGCGGCCACATATAGTCCCCGCTCTCCTCTCCCAATTTTACTAAGCTATCTCGTAGCTTTTCATCAGCAGTCAAGACTGCTGATGCGTGTTGTCCTAGCGCAATAAGTACTGCGCCGGTAAGAGTGGCGACGTCAATAACGCATGCTGGTTTATACTTTCTAGAGTATGTTAGTGCGTCAGCTAGAACCACACGCCCTTCTGCATCTGTGTTTAAAACTTCTATGGTTTTGCCAGACATAGAAGTAAGCACATCCCCTGGCCTATAGCTTGCACCGGAAACCATGTTTTCAACTGCTGGAATTAACGCAACAACGTTTTGTTTCAACTTAAGCTTCGCAATTGTTGAAATTGCTCCTATTACAACAGCGCCTCCTGCCATGTCCATCTTCATATCGGTAGCACCGTCGCCTGGTTTTATGTTTATCCCCCCTGAATCAAATGTGACACCTTTACCGATGTAAACTAAAGGGGCTTTAGACTTGACCGCCCCCCAATACTCCATGACAATAAACTTTGCTTCTTCGTCAGAGCCACGAGCTACACCAAGTATTGCCCCCATCTTAAGCTTCTCCATGTCTTTTTCGCTGAGAATCTTTACTGAGACATTTAGCCCTTTAACTAGAGATTTTGCTGATAGAGCCAATAGTGCGGGAGTCATATCACCCCCAGGCGTGTTTGCTAGATCTCTGGCGCTATTTACTCCATGAGCGACAGTCTGCCCGCGCGTAAAACCGTCTTTTATGCTTTTAGGAAAACTTCCACACACCGTCACTTCCTCAACATCTAGCCACCCCTCCTTGGGTTCTGTTTTAAACTTTGTAAACTCAAAGTTTGCCATGTCCATATTTTCAGCAATAAGTGATGCCAACTCGAATGCTTTTAATTGAGAGAGACTCTTGAATTGAAATGAGTCAAAGTCAAATGATATTTTCTTTTGTTTATTCGCCTTAGCAATTCTTACCATCTTGCGCACTACTATCCTTAGGCGCCTTTGAGTTATGTCTGCCCTCTTTCCAATCCCAATTTTAATCTGGACAACACCTTCTTTATCTTCAACAATCTTTGAAAGTGTTCCCTCTATTAGTTCTATTTTTGTGATTTGTTTTGCTAGTTTCTCTGCTTTTGTCTCGCTAAATTTTATTTTCATACTATTCTGACAATAAAGTGTCTATTCTGTTAATCTCTCTAGGGAACAATGTAGCTTCTTTTATATTGTCTAGGTTCAGTACCTTTTGGGTAAGCCGCTCTAGTCCCATTCCCCACCCGCCATGCGGTGCTATTCCATACTTAAATGTTTGCAAGTAAAACGAAAAATCCTCTTCCTTCAGTCCTTTTTCTTTGAGCTTTCGCACAAGCGTGTCGTATTCGTGTACACGCTGTCCGCCAGTTGTAATCTCAACTCCCCTAAACAATAAATCAAAGCTCTTTGTAAACCCTTCGTCATTCTCATCTTCGTACGTGTAAAAGGGTCGTTTAGAGACTGGGTAGTGAGTAATAAAGATAAAATCTGAATCAAATTTACTTAACGCGTATTCTGAAAGCCATCTCTCATGCGCTGGCTCTAAGTCAGGCTCATCTACACAATCCTCTCCAGTTTCCTTTGAAATAAGCTTTAGTGCTTCACGCAATTTTATTGTAGGAATCTCTTTAGGGATTTTAAGCTCTGAAACATCCTCTACAGCTATCGCGATGTGCCTCATCACATCACTGAGAACACTCATCACGTCTTTATGGTCCTCTATAAAACCAAATTCTGCGTCCAGACTTGTATACTCATTTGTATGTCTAGTAGTGCTGTGCTTTTCAGCTCTAAAAACTGTGCCGACAGAAAATACTCTTTCAAGAGCTCCTACCATTATTTGTTTGTATAACTGCGGGCTCGTGGCGAGATAGGCGTTGTGGTCGTGAAAGTATTCAACTTTAAAAACGTTAGCGCCGCCTTCAGCGTCGCCTCCAACAAGTTTTGGAGTCTGAAACTCCGTAAAACCCTTCTCGTTGAGGATTTCTCTGTACGCCTTAGTTATTTTGGCTTGTGTCTTAAATACTCTCTGTGCTTCTTTAGAGCGAAGCGACAGTGGCATGTAGTCAAGATATGTATCTAGGTTAAGCTCAGTATCAATTTCAAACGGAAGCTCTTGCGCTTTATTTAGCACTTTTATTGATTCAACTTTAAGCTCAACACTGCCTTGTGGTTGCTCCTTATTTATCATGTTTTCAGGTCGCGCGTTCACTGTACCAACGACCTCTACAACCCACTCGGGTCGCATCATGCTTGCCGTGGTGTGCGCACTTACTTTAGGAGTCACAACAGCCTGCACAAAACCGGTCCTGTCCCTTAAATCAAAGAAAATAAGCTTACCATGGTCACGCCTTACAGAAACAGAGCCGGACACACTGACCTCACTCCCGACCAAATCATTTAATTCTTTTATGTAAGTTCTCTCCATACTTATATTAGTTAGCTCCTATTTTCTCTCTTACTTCAGCCATCTTCTTTGACGCAATTTCTTTTGCCACTTTACCTCCTGTTTCAAGTACACTTTTAACTTCGGTTTCAGTTATGCTATCTCGTCTCTCCCGCATTGGCGTTAGCACAGTCTCAATATCTTCAATTAGCGCCTCTTTCAACTCTTTATACTTATTCTTATTCTCCTTATAAAGTGCTGTCAGCTCACTTTCCGGCTTGAAAAGTTTATGAATCGCAAAAACATTTTCCGGTCGCTCACCTGTTGAGTCCGTAACGATACTCATTACCGCGCTTGCTATTTCGTCTTTTGACCCAAAAAGTGGAATTGTGTTTTTATAGCTCTTGCTCATTTTCCTGCCATCAGTACCCGGCACGACCCCTACGTCTTTTGATATATGCTCTTTTGGCAATTTAAACGTCTCGCCATAAAGATTATTAAACTTTCCAGCAGCTTCCCTTGTGTACTCAATGTGTTGTCTTTGATCTTCCCCAACTGGCACCACCTCTGCATCGTATAGCAAGATGTCAGAGGCCATTAGCATTGGATAGTTAAAGAGTCCAGCACTTGGCTCAATTCCTTGTGCTGTTTTGTCCTTATAGGAATGTGCCTGCATAAGAAATGGCACTGTCACTTGGCACTCAAGTATCCACGCAAGCTCTGTGTGCTCTGACACATCAGACTGTTTGAAAATAACGGCTTTCTCTGGGTCAACACCTGACGCTAGGTATGCCGCCACAATATTAAAAGTATTCTTCTCAAGCTCCTTAGGATCCTTTATCGTAGTTAGTGCATGGTAGTCCACTGCACACAGAAAGCTTTCGTAGCTTTCGTACATCAGAAGAAACGGCTTTACAGTTCCAAAGTAGTTTCCAATATGAAGTGCTCCTGATGGCTGAAGCCCTGTAAATAGACGTTTTCGCTCTGACATAGTAAAGATAATACCAAAAATACGCCTTAAATTAAAGCTCTAATTAGTGCTGTCTGGTGGAACTAAACCAGCAATCTGCATAGCAGGTTGCTGGTTTAGCGTGTTTGAATTTAAGAAGCCATTCACGTCTAATTACCAAAGAGCTTCCCAACTTGTCTAAAGTGTCTAAGGTTTAACTTTAGACAGACTTTAGATGCAAAAGTTTAAACCAGCAATTGGCATAGAGAATTGCTGGTTTACGCCACTTTTACTTCAAAGAAAGTGCTGTCTTATATTTCCTCTTTCGGCCTTAATAAACTAGACACTATAAAAATGATACATTTAAACTCCTTCAGCCTTTAATTCTTCAATTATCTTTTTTGCAGCGCGAGATAGCTTCTTTGGAAGAGGTACTTGTATTTTTATAAGCAAATCTCCACGAGAACCACCTTTATTTGGTACTCCCTTTCCGCGTATTCTAAGTACTTCCCCCACTGCCACTCCAGCTGGAATTTTAACTTTTAGGTTCCCATCAAGAGTGTCTACTGTGTATTCACTTCCTAGAAGCGCATCTGTTAATTTCACAGAAAGCTCGGTAGCGATGTTACTTCCCTCCTTTCTAAATTTGTTATGAGCCTCCACATGTATTTTTACATAAAGGTCACCCGAGACACCTCCCTGAATAGCCTCCCCACTACCAGAAAGACGAATCATTTCTCCGTCGTTTATTCCAGATGGAATAGCAATCGAGATTTCATGCTCTTTTCTTAGTACTCCGTGACCATGACAAGTTTTACATTTTACCTTCGGTATTTTGCCACTTCCATTGCACGCTCCACATGTCCTAACACTAGTAAACGTACCCAAAAGTGACCTCCTTGTCTCATGGACCTGCCCTTTCCCATTACATGCCCCACAATTCTCCATCTCGCTTCCTTTCTCAGCACCAGCCCCGTCACATGAATCACATGTTGAAGTCTTTGTAACTAAAATCTTACGCTCCACTCCAAAGACTGCGTCGCGAAACGATAACGTCAAATCTATAGATATGTCGCGCCCGCGCCTCTGCCTTTCGCGTCCCCCACCAAAAATATCGCCAAATATGTCCCCAATATCAAAGTCTTGAAACCCCGAAGCGCCCTCAAAGCCAGAGAAGCCAAAACCGGAAGCTCCAGCACCTGCATTACCATCAGCGCCAGAGAATACTCGCCCGTATGCGTCATATTCGGCTCTTTTCTTGTCATCGGAAAGCACTGAATAAGCTTCGCTCAACTCTTTGAACTTAGCTTCATTTCCACTTTTCTTATCTGGGTGATGTTCGTGAGCGAGCTTTCTAAAGGCTCCTTTAATGTCGGCCTTACTCGCCTTTTTATCAACCCCTAAAACTTTGTAGTAATCTTTTTCTTGCATCCCGTTATTCTACTCTGGAGTAGATTAAAATCAATTCTTTGAATTTTCCTCACCATCTTTAGCTTCTTCTGCATCAGATGGATTTTGGTCTTTACCATCTTCCTCTGAAAATTCAGCATCTGTAACATTTCCCGCTTCCTCGCTAGATGGACTCCCTTCGGCTTCAGTCTCTTTTTGAGCATTAGCCATTATTTCTCCGATTTTCTGCATTGAAGTGGAAAGTGCCTCCGTAGCCGATTTTATTTCTTCTACAGAATCTTTGTCTTTTACCTCTCGTAGTGTTTTTATTTTCTCTTCAATGTCATTTACTACATCAGTAGGTACTTTATCCCCAGCGTCTTTGAGCGCCTTCTCTGCGGTGTAAGCGAGTTGCTCGGCAAGGTTTTTAGTCTCTATTAGCTCTGTTTTCTTCTTATCATCTTCAGCATGTGCTTCTGCGTCAGTCTTCATCTTTTCGATTTCTTCATCACTTAGTCCAGAGCTAGCTTCAATGCGTATAGACTGTTCCTTTCCAGATGCTTTATCTTTTGCTTTTACACTTAATATTCCATTTGCATCTATATCAAATGAAACTTCAATCTGTGGGACCCCACGTGGAGATGGTGGCACACCATCAAGTATAAAGCGCCCTAAACTTTTATTATCCGTTGCAAGTGAACGTTCGCCTTGCACAACATGCACTTCAACAGAAGTCTGATTATCTGCTGCAGTTGAGAACGTCTGAGACTTAGATGTTGGAATAGTAGTGTTTCGCTCTATAAGTTTTGTAGCTACACCCCCTAGTGTTTCAAGACCAAGTGACAGAGGGATAACATCAAGAAGAAGTACGTCCTTTACATCTCCTTGAAGGATTCCTGCTTGAATAGCTGCACCGAGCGCTACAACTTCATCTGGGTTAATAGACTTATTTGGCTCTTTGCCAAAAAGTTCTTTAACTTTATTAAATATTGCTGGCATTCTGGTTTGCCCCCCCACAAGAATAACCTCATCTATATCAGCTATTTTAAATGGTGATGCCTCAATTGCACGTTTTGTTATTTCAATTGAACGGTCAATAAACTCTCCAGACAGGTCTTCAAGTGTTGCGCGGGTAAGCTTTAGTAGAAGATGCTTAGGACCAGTGGCATCTGAAGTAATGAATGGAATGTTTATCTCACTCTCGTTTGCAGTGGATAGTTCTATTTTGGCTTTCTCAGCAGCCTCATCAAGCCTCTGAAGCGCCAATGAGTCAGTGGTTACATCAATGCCACTTTCCTTTTTAAACTCAGATGCTATCCATTTTATAACTTTCTGATCAATGTCACGCCCACCCATGTGAGAATCTCCATCAGTAGACTTTACTTCTATAACGTCGTCCCCTACCTCAAGGACAGAAACATCAAAAGTTCCTCCCCCGAAGTCAAAGACTACGATTTGCTCATCCTTCTTTTTATCAAAGCCGTACGCCAAAGCTGCAGCTGTAGGCTCATTTATAATTCTCATAACAGTGAGCCCCGCAATCTGCCCAGCATCTTTTGTGGCCTTTCTTTGTGCATCGTTAAAGTAGGCTGGAACTGTAATCACAGCTTCTGTAATTTTCTCTCCAAGCTTTGTTTCGGCGTCCGTCTTTAGCTTTTGAAGAATCATTGCGGAAATCTCTTCTGGGCGTTGGTCCTTTTCATTTAAATTGACAAGTACACCTCCGTCTGGCCCCTTCTTTATTTCATATGGCACTGTGCCAGTATCTCTCTGCACTTCGGCATCCTCAAACCGGTGCCCTACAAATCTCTTAATTCCATAAATTGTATTTTTAGGGTTTGTAACCGCCTGCCTTTTGGCTAGTACTCCTACAAGGCGTTCATTTGTTTTAGAAACAGTAACAACCGAAGGAGTGGTCCTGTTTCCTTCTGAATTCTCAATTATTGTTGGCTCACCATTAACAACCGCAGCAATTGCGGAGTTTGTTGTTCCTAAGTCTATTCCTAAAATCTTTCCCATATTGCTTATTTACTATTACCGACTACAACTTTCGCCGGACGAATAATATTATTATCTTTTTTATACCCTCTCTGCAATACTTTGACGACCGAGTTATTTACACCCACACCATCTGTATCTTCAGTACTCATTGATTCGTGAAGTGTTGGGTCAAATTCTTCGCCGACTTCGCCAATAGTCTCTATTCCATATTGGAGAAGTGTATTAAGAAATTGTGTATGAACGTGTGTGATTCCTGTCTTCCAACTTTCATCCACACTATCCCACGCGCCGCCTTGCATAGCACTGTCTAAACTATCAAGTGCTGGAACAAGTGAAAAAAGAATTTCATCAATAGCCTTGTCTTTAATTCTTTCACTAAGTGAAAGCCAATCTTTCTTCTCATTCATAGCGTCAGCCCGAGCTCTTTGCCAGCCATCAAGATACTCCTGCTTCTCCTTCTGGCAGTCAGCCAAGCGCCTACGTAGCTTAGCTACAGTATCTTTGGGACTTACGTCCTCCTCTTCAAAGACCACATCATTATGGCCTGTTTCAAGAGTATTGTCAATATTTCCTTTGTCTTTTTTTCCCTTTGGCATGCTAGTTATTTCTTAGTGAAAGATAAGTGAAGTTAGAAATTCTTGCACCCTGTTAAATGCGCCTAAGGCGCCCCGCCTTGCCAAATTTAACGGGGTTCGGAAAATTATAGTATATTTTACTTAATTTTCAAATTATCGCTTTGACCACTGAGGAGCACGCCTTGCGCCCTTTAGTCCAAATTTCTTTCGCTCCTTAGTTCTTGGGTCTCGCTTAAGGAAGCCTGCCTTCTTTAGAGTACCTCTTAATTCTGCATTGTGTTTAACGAGTGCTCTGGCAACACCGTGGCGTACCGCTTCAGCTTGTGCAGTACTACCTCCACCCATAACTTTAGCTGATACAGAAAATGGTTCTTCAGATTGTAGAAAAGCCTCTTCTATTGTTCTTTGCTCCTTTGAAGTATCAAAGTACTCCTTAAAATCTTGTTCATTTATAACAATATTTTTCTTTATATCTTTAGTGATGCGCACACGAGCAACCGCGGTCTTTCTTCGCCCTACTGCTTCTATGTATCTGTCTTTTTCCGTTGCCATATTAGTTGTTCACAGTTAACTTTTTTAGTCTTTCCTTTCTAAGCCTGTTTGCAGGAAGCATTCCATACACTGCCTTTAGTACAAGCTCTCTGTAGCCTTTCTTCTCTACAATTTTTCGTGCCGTCTCAATCTTCTGACCCCCGGGGTGTCCAGAGTACCTTTGATACTCTTTCTGATCCATTTTTTTATCATTAATATCAAGCTTAGATGCGTTCATGATACGAACATCAACATCCGCGGAGACGTTTTTGGCAAAATTCACGCTTCCTTTACCAAGCAGAACATGCGCCGCTTCAGTTGCGACTCGCCCTAACTTCTTCCCTGTTGCGTCAATTTCGTATTTCATTTCATTCATAACAATTTCTAAACAAATTCAATGCTAGCAGTCTCTCGTGCGTCATGTGATTTTGGACCAAGCTTAGTTATCCTGGTGTACCCTCCATTTCTTTCTTTGTATTGTGGTGCAACGTCGTTTGAAAGTTTCTTTGACGCGTGAGACTCACCGCCTAGACGAGTTGAGATAAGTCTACGGGCAGCGAGAGTCCCTTTATTGCTTGCTGTTATAAGTTTTTCGATAAACGGCCTTAACTCTTTTGCTTTAGCCTCTGTAGTCTCTATTTTTCCATAAAGAATAAGGGAGCGAGCAAGAGAACGCATAAGGGCTGTCCTTTGCTTTCTTACTCGTCCAAACTTTCTGTGTGCCTTATAATTCTTCATGTTATGTGCTATCTAAGTGTCACCCCAAAGTTAGATAACGCTCTTTTTACCTCCTGAAGACCCTTTTGTCCAAGCCCTTCAATGGAAAGGATGTCTTCCTCCCTCTTTCTTACAAGTCCACCGGCAGTTCTAATGTTAGCTTTGTTTAATGCATTTATAGTACGAGGCGTAAGGTCAAGAGAATCTATACGAGTCTTCATAAACTCTTTATCTAATTCTTGCTTCTTCTCGCCATCCTCAGAGCCCGTAGACGTTGACTCTTCCTCAACTGTGGTTTCAGGAAGTACTAATTCTTCCTCCTTAAACCCAACGATAGACCTTAATTGATTTATCATTATTTCAATCGCACGCTCTAATGCCTCTTTTGGCATTACGGTTCCGTCAGTTTCAATGAAGATACGCAAACGGTTGAAGTCAGTCCTGTCCCCAACACGCATGTTCTCTACTTCATAGTTAACACGTCGAATTGGTGTGAAAATTGCGTCAAGTGAAATAGCCCCAATGTCTACTCTTTCTTTTTGAAGTACTTCCTTAGGAATGTATCCAAGACCCTTTTCTACAACAAGCTCAATTTCAAGAGACTTATTCTTGTCAGTTACCTCAGCGATGTGTTGGTTTTCGTTCAAAACATTTACTTGTCCCGGAAGCACTATATCTCCGGCTGTAATATTTTGTGCCCCTTTGGATGAAATGGTAAGAGTTTGTGGGTCTTCAGTTAACATTTGAAGTCGTACCCTCTTAAGATTAAGAAGAATTGTAATAATGTCTTCCTTAACCCCCTCAATTGTTGAAAATTCGTGCTGGACACCGTCAATCTTAACTGACGTTATTGCAGCCCCAGGAAGAGAGGAAAGAATAATACGACGAAGTGAGTTCCCAAGGGTGTGTCCATACCCTGGGTGAAGTCCATCTATCTCATATGTTCCAGCAAATTCCTCTTCGGATACTATCCTTGGCTTTGATGGTAATGATACGTTGTAGTCTGACATATTAAAATTATTAATGAATAAATTATCTACTGTAATACTCAAGCACTTGTGCCAAATCAAAATGATTATCTACTGTGCTGTAAACCGGAAGCTCTAGTACCTCTCCGGAGAGCTTTTTGGTATCAGATTTAACCCACTTTGGCGGATTATATTCATCCATCCTCTCTGTGTTTAATGTGAAAAGTGGCTTATTTTTACTGGACTCGCGGACAGCTACAACATCTTTAAGGTTTATTCTGTGAGAAGGGACGGACATCTTTCTGCCGTTTACTGTGATATGACCGTGTGTAACCATTTGCCTAGCCAATCGTCTAGTTTTCGCAAAGCCCAATCGGTACACAATGTTGTCAGTTCTCATCTCCACTTTCTGGAAAAGCTCTGAAAGAGTATCTCTACTGTGGCTTGCTGTAACATCTTTAACGTACTTTGAAAACTGCCTTTCTGAAATACCGTATGTATAGCGAACTTTCTGCTTCTCAATAAGTTGTCGCCCAAAATCATAAAGCGCGCGAGGCCTCTTTCCAATTTTAGTCTTTCGTCTTGCAACAGAAGCGGCAAACTTTGGCGTTTGAGTTTTTTCAAACACTTCTGCTCCGAGCCTCTTCGCTAGTTTATATTTTGATTTAACTATCATATTTATACTCGTCTAACCTTTTTGGGTCGTGGGCCATTAAATGGTACTGGTGTCATGTCCATGATTTTTGAAATACCTATGCCCTTTCCTGAAAATGAACGTAATGCGGATTCTCTTCCAGCACCAGCTCCTTTTATAACAACGTCTACCTCCTTTACTCCTATGGCGGTGGCTTTCTCTCCAATTACATCTCCAACTTTGGCAGCAGCAAACGGTGTTCCACGACGTGACCCTGCAAACCCGAGGGATCCAGCTGAAGACCACATTACTGTGTTTCCAGATTTGTCAGAAAGAAGCATCTTAGTGTTGTTATAAGTTGCATGTACGTGGAGAGTTCCTACGTCTAGCTTTTTCTTTGGAGTTTTTGAAAGTGAGCGATTCTTTAGCCCTGAATTCATTCCGCTACCACTTTTTTTTATAATTCTTTTCTTACCCATATTATTTCTTGTCTGTCTTTCGTCTACCAGAACTCATGGTCTTTCTAACGTTTCCACGAACGCTTCGTGAATTAGTCTTTGTCCTCTGGCCTCTTGTTGGAAGCTTTCTACTATGACGGTCCCCTCGGTAAGCATTTATGTCCTTCAGCCTCTTTACATTTCCAGAAACTTCGCGACGAAGCTCTCCCTCAATACGAAACTCTTCTACCCTTTGGCGAACCGCCGTCTCCTCATCTGGACTTAAATCTTTTGGCCTCTTGCCAATGTCCACCTTCGTTTCATTTAAAATATCTTTAGCACGAACTCGCCCAATCCCATAAACAGCAGTGAGTCCAATCTCAAGCCTTTTGTCTTCTGGAATTGTAATACCTGAAATACGCATCTTAAATTTAGTTAGTGAACAAAGTGAACTTAGTAAATATTAGACCCCGCTGTAGTTTTTCTCCCACACTACCTCGTGGCCCGCGTGTGCGAATAGCACCCTCCTCGTTTGCGAAGCGGGCTACTTTTGTTTTCCTATTTATGTTCTTAAAATTCATATATGTTTTGCAAAACTACGGCTGGGGTAATTAACCTTGTCTTTGTTTATGTCGTGGATTGCCTGAACAAACCACATACAGGCGTCCTTTACGCCTTACGCTTTTGCACGACGTGCACATTTTTTTAACTGATGTTTTAACTTTCATACAAAAAAAGCGCTATTAGACAGTGTGGCGGCGTAACTAATTCGTAAACACTATAAGCGCCTCACAATTCTACCTTTCCCTCCGTACGGCTCTAACTCAACGAGCACTTTATCACCCACTAATACTTTAATACGATGCATTCGCATTTTTCCTGCGAGATATGTGAGAAGCTCCTCACCACTCTCAAGGGTAACCTTAAACAGAGTGTTTGGCAGTGCCTCTTCCACAGTAGCGGGCACAGCCTCGTCCTTTTCCTTTTCTTGTTTATCCTCCATTTAGGTTCACGTATCCTAACAGTTTTCTAGACACTTCGTCAAGGCGCTGTTATAGTCCTTTCTATTTTAATTTTATCAGCCTCGTCAGGGAATGAACGCCTCCAGAAAGGCCTTACAACAACGTTTGCGCTTGATATGCTTGGGTATCCTGAAAGCACTGTCTCAATAGCACCTTTTGACTTACCAGCAAGATCAGATTGAAGCTGGCCCTCATCGTACACCCATATTAAATAGCCATTTCCACCTAGCTTAAACGTAAAGCTTTCTTCGCTCCACGGTACAGAGCCTTCTGCTGAAGTCAGCTGTAAATTGTCGGTCGTTAGAAGCTCTAGCACATCCGTGCTCTCAAAGTCCCCAATGGTTTCCTCGGCAAGAAATTTAGAAAACGCTTCCTTTTCAAATAAAACCCCATAAAGAGTCCCCTTCTCTACCACCTTCGCATTGCTCCCGCTTGCCTCGGTTTGACCTGCTTCAAATTCAATAAATGTTGCATTATCAAAGAGGTAGAAGTTTTCTGGCTTCTGTGATTTAGCATCGTCTCTAAGTTGCTCACTTAAATCTTCTTGGAGTTCGCTCCTCGCTAAAGCTTCGTCTGATTTATCAACTGTTTTTTTAACACCCTCAAAACCACCCGTCATGGAGGATTTAGAACGTGCATAAAATGAATCAAAGCGAGGGTCACCCTTAAATCCAGGGACTACAAAATCTGTTAATCCGACATTATACTTTTTTCCAGCACTGTCAGCATAAACTGTAGCCTCAACACTTCCAGGTACAAGCTTACCGTCCACCTTTTTCTGGCCAGGCACAACAATTGGCTTATTTATTCTATACACCAAGCCATCCGGTGTCTCAAAGCGCGTATTAGTTATTAGGCGCTGATTCGCTGAACTGTAGTCGTTGTAGACTATAATTTGCCCTGATGCTTTCTCCGAAACACTCTCTTCCCCCGTTGCTGTGACCGCCTTTGAAAGTGAGCGCTCTACTGTCATTATCTCATAGGCAAGTTCGCCAAATCCAGCATTTTTGTATGCCTCAAAATCTCCATCCACTATTACCGTCCTTTGTTTTGGAGTTACTACAACTTTCGCACCAGAAAAAATATATGAAAATGCAAGAACTAATATAAGAACCGAACCGACAGCTATTGCCCACACACCAAAGCGCGGAGACCTTCTGCGAGAGCCACCGCCTGTCGCTTTGTTTGCACTTTGACTTTCACTGCCTGCACTTGCTTTCTTAGCACCCATCCTTTGGGGACGCGAATTAGAAACAGACACCTTTCTTATAGAGCGAACGTTTGGGGGCACAATGTCTTTAAATTCTCCTGCCATATTTATTAATAGCACTATAGCACAAGCGTCGGTTCCTTAAAATATCAGGCCAAAAGCCGTCTTTGATAATAAAGGGCAATAATAGCGAGCCCGGGGTCGCGTCCCATATTTCCACCCTCAAAATCACACAGCCTGCCTGGGACGTCTTCCGCTATATAACGGCTTACGAGGTCTGCTTTGCTTCTGGTTAGAGGTGCGAATCTGGAGGAAGATATTTGGCTTGCAAACCAATCCACCATATCCGAGTCGGCATGGATAACTACTGTATTTGGAAGAACATCTATTATTCCAAGGTTAGAGCAGACCTCATTAAATGCCGTCCCCCACTCCCTCGCACTTTGGAGTTGTTGAATTCTTTGCATTGAAGGCACTCGACTGTCGCGCCCCTTTACGCGAAGGCGCAAATTTGAAAGTGAGTCGGTCGTCACAACGCCACCTACACTTGCCGCACTCCTCACCACAGAATTCTTTCCAATTGGAAAAGACGCACTGCCTGAAACCATTCCGCCGTTTACCAAAACTACATCTGTCACTTCACCGGAAATATCCACCAAAAGAAAGTCCTCTGCGCCATGATAAACATCCCTTGCAACTAGAAATAACGGAAGCATTGAAGTTTGTATAACCACAGGTGTTGCACCAAAGACTTCTTCCAAAGCCGCTTCCGCCTTCTCGTGAAATCTCTTTGAGATGAACCCCTGAAGAAGTGACACGTCCACTTTTTGCGCACGCTTTGGCTGAACTCCCACTGGCTCAACCCCATCAAAGCGAGTTCTAACTGTCACTTCCTCAACTAAGTTCATTCCCGCTCCGTCATCCCTACCTTGTAGGGCTTCAATAATAGATTGTCTGCCGCGCTCAGTCAGGTCCTCCAGAAGGTCATCTGTAATTTCTTTTTCTACCCCTTCAGAGGCAACTGTGATTGGCTCTATCGCGCTCCACGGAGAAGAAGCCGTACACAATACGCCAAGAGGCTCGGTTGTCCCATCTGCATAGTACCCGCTCATAACAACGTCATGCCCTACAGAGCGTATTGCATTTAAGGTATGTGAAAGTAGCCTATCAACGCTTAATTCCTCTAAAACTGGAAGGGCTCTACGTGTTGAATAAACAATAGTTGGCCGTCCAGAGTGATCAAATTTAGCAACCGCTGCACCAACACTTCCACTGCCAATATCAAAAAGTGCAATGCTAGGAGGTTTTGTTGTATTTCCAAAAAACTTTCGCATAATCGCGTTTATTATAACTTCCACATGGCATGTTTGCCACTTTAAAAGTGACTGACTGCGATGTTTTGTAAATGTAAGCTCAAATAAGATTTTGACAAGAAAGATCGCCATTGGCGACCCCTTTCTCGTGTAAGTCTTTCTAAGCAATTTACATTAAAATAACCACTCTCGTTTTCTACTCCATGGAGTAGAAAACGAGATTGGTGGTTCTTGGGGAATTAACGAGTTTATCGAACATTTCTTCTTGAGAAGAGACAGCTAACTAGTACAGTATACTGGACTAGTTTAGAACTACCGCCTGATAGGTAAGCTCGCGGGTGGGTGGTTGTTTAGATCAATAGTTGGAAAATGAAAATGGAATTATGTAGTTTTTGCAACCTTCACGAGTAAATTCAAGTTTTTGAAAAAAGTACTCTGTCGTGCTGGCTGCCAGAGTAAGATCGTTGCTAGGAATATAAGAATTATTGATTAATATACTATTAGCAGTTTCCATTTGATGAACTGCCCCAAGTAGATACGTTGGAGATATATTTCTTTTGTTAATTAGTTCTATTAATTGAGGCCAATTTTCTCTGTAAAAATCTGTATGATACTGTCGATTGAATTGATAGATCTCGCCCATTTTACCTGATTGCAAAAGGGCTCCCGTGTCAAAGTTTAGACAACTCTCTATTACAAATGCTAGTTCAATATTTTCCTTGAAGTCTTTTACATCTTTTTGATAAAGCAATACAGTCACAAATATGGGCATTATCACTCCAAACAGAGTAAGAGAAGGTAGCCCATTTATGGAAAAAGTTGTTTAAACGCCTAAAAAGTAACTTTGTTCCCTCATATACCTTCTCGTTTACTTCCATAAATTTTGCTATTGCAACACAGCTTTAACTCTCCTCACCCCCGCAGAAGATGACTCTTCTTTTGTGATTTTGAAAGTGCCTTTTATATCAGCTGTATTTTTGACGTGTGGGCCACCGCATAGCTCGCGAGACCATACGGTGCCGTCGTCGGCTACTATCGTATAAACCTGCACAGTGTCTGGATACTTCTCCCAAAAGCTTCCCTCTACGCCACTATTTTTCGCTTCTTCTTTTGGCATTTCTATAAGCTCCATTTTGGCGTGATCCACGATGGCATCGTTTACATAACCCTCTACCTTATCAAGTGTTTCTCTATCTACTTTTTCAGGATGCGTGAAGTCAAAGCGTGTCCTCTCTGAAGTTATATTTGAGCCAGCTTGGTGCACGCCGTCTCCTAAATATTTGCGGAGCCCCGCAAGCATTAAGTGCGTAGCGCTATGTAGCATTGTCGTAACCTCCCCGCCATCAGAGAGCCCTCCTTTAAACTTATGCTCTGCCCCCACGCGAGATAGCTCTTGGTGACTCACCATCTCACTCTTAAAGCCCTCAACATCTACCTCAATGTTAAGCTCTGGAGCTAGCTCTAGAGTGAGCTCCAGAGGAAATCCATACGTTGAAAAAAGTACAAATGCCTCCTTGCCAGAAAGTTTGCCGTCCTTTGCTTTCTCAAGCTGTTTTAGTCCTTTCTTTAGCGTTTCTCTAAACTTCTCCTCTTCAAGTGAAATCTCTCTTTCAATATCTGTTTTCTTATTCAAAAGCTCTGGGTACTGTGCTTTATACACATCCGCCACAGGTGCCACTACCGTGTGAAGCGTTTCTTTATCTACCCCTAGTTTATCCATATGCCGCACAGCACGCCTTATAAGGCGCCTTACAAAATAGCCCGCATCGGTATTACTTGGCACTACGCCATCCACAATCATAAATATAGCCGCTCGTATATGGTCAGCTATTACACGAAACGATTTTTTATTCTCAGCATCTAAATACGACTTCCCAGAGAGCTTTGAAATATGCTCAATAATGACGTTAAGGACGTCCACATTAAATACGTCACTGTCCTCGTTTGCTGCGGCAGTAATGCGTATAAGTCCACCGCCAAAGTCCACATTTTTCTGCGCTAGTTTCTCAAAACTTCCATCTTCCTTCTTTATGTACTCCATAAAGACAGAATTCCCTATTTCTACAAAGCGTCCACAATCGCAATTTGGATGACAGTGCTCGCCAAAGCTCTTGTCGTGCTTTGTCCCAAAGTCATAGAAAACTTCCGAGTCAGGCCCGCCCGGCTCGCCCACTGGCATATTCTCTGGCACGCCAGCCCTGCTCCACCAATTCTTCTTGGCGTCGTAATAGAAAATCCGCTCGCCCTCCTTCATTCCCTTTTTGTATCCATCTTCCTCCGAGCCAATGAACACATCACTTGCTTCAATCCCCGCTTCTTTAAAAAGCTTTTTCCAAATTACTACCGACGCTTCGTCTTTTGGTATGCCATTACTTTCATCTCCTGCAAAAACTGTAACGTAGAGCTTATCTGGAGAGAGCCCAAGCTCACTAGTTAAAAATTCAAAAAACCACGGCAACTGCTCTTCCTTGAAATAGTCGCCAAGCGACCAGTTTCCAAGCATCTCAAAAAATGTGGTGTGTCTGTTGTCCCCTATTTCCTCAATATCCTCAGCACGAAATGCTTTTTGAGAGTTTACAATACGAACTCCTTTTGGGTGCCTCTCTCCGAGTAGGTACGGCAAAAGCGGTTGCATACCAGAGCCAACAAAAAGCGTTGTGGGGTCATTCTCTGGAGTAAGTAGAGCAGACGGAACAAGCGCATGCCCATGCTTCTCAAAAAATTCAAAATATTTATTTCTTACTTCTTCTAATGTCATGATAAATACCCTTCAAATGCTCTAAATTGCCAAGTAACCGTAAAACATAAGCTCAAGAACATACCCTACAACAATAAACAAAATACCTAAAATAGCCAAGTTACGCTCTTTTCGCATTTCTTTTAAAACCAATCTATCTATTTTATGTTCCTTAACTATTTTTAAATGCACAGAAATCACCGTAAAGCCGAGAAGCACTTTTCCAACAACCCCAAGCGTAAGTCCCCAAAATAGTAAGTCCATGGGAGGATTATATCATGCTAGCTAGCCCGCTAGCTTCTTTAGTTTATCTATATCCTCTTCAATTTTCTTTATTCCATCTTGAAATATTTTCGATGAATTTGTGTTTATACCAATGTCTCCAAATATGTCTTTTGGATTCTTACTTCCACCAGCTGAAAGAAACTTCCGTACTTCAGATCCATATTTTTTATCTTCTTTACATCTTGCAAAGAGTGCCTTACTTATAAGCTGACCATATGCATATGAGTAAACGTAAAACGGCCGTCTAAAATGAGAAACTGTTACGAAGAAATATCCATCTAAATCAGTTATGCTCACTGCTTTACCCATATACGCGCCCATATGCTTGTTAAGAAGCTTGGCAATATCCTCCTTTGGCACCATACCCGCACTTCTAACTAGATTATGTAATTCATTCTCAAAATTAAAGAATGCAATTTGCCTAAATATAGACGCAATATCACTTTGTATATGATCATGTAGCGCAATTATCTGATCTTTTTTACTCAAGGTCTTAAAGACCGCATCAAAAACAACCTCTTCAAAAAATGTGCTAGCTGTTTCAGCCACAGAGGTTGTGTACTCCTGATATATCGGCTTTTGCTCTTTTGAAAGTTCTCCATGAATAGCGTGACCCATCTCATGCGCCAACGTCATCAAAGAGTCAAAAGAGTTAACTTGATTCAGAAATACGAAAGTAGGAAGTCCAATACTGCTTGAGCAAAACGCTCCTCCACCCTTACCCTTCTTAGGATAAACATCTATTTGTCCATTTTTAGACATCCTCTCTAAAGTATCTGAATATTCAACCCCAAACTCCTTAAATGCATCGTAGACTATTTTATACGCATTCTTATACGGGATTTTCTTCGCGGTACTCCCAATGCCAACAGCCCTATCCGCGTACGTAAGTTCTGTAAGATTCAAAAGCTTCTTTTTTAACTCAAAAAACTTTCTGCTTACTGCAAAGTTGTTGGTAACTGTTTTTACAAGCATTTCAACGCTTTTCTCGTCATTCTCGTATGAAAGAGCTGTTGCGCTGTATGGCTTTTTGAACCCACGCAGTTCATCGTTTATTTTTTTGTTAGTAAAAACTGCGTTTATCTCACTCTCCGAAAAGTCACTCACCAATTTTAATGCCTCTAAGGTGCTTTTCATCAGCTTCCTCCTCTCCTTAACAGGAAGCATAGACACCATATTTATTGCCTCTGCGATTGGTAGATCCTTGCCCTTAAATCGAACAGTTTGTTTTGAAACTACTTTTTCTACACCATCTATCCACATAGAATTTGCAGGGAGACTCTTTAAGCTAAGTATCTTTTCCTCTGCTTCCGTAAGTTGATACTTACTTTCTTCAAAAGCCCTCTCTAGAAGATATCTATAGTCAGCAAGTCTTTTACTATTTAAAAACTTCCTTTGCATTACTTTATTAACCTTTCCAATCTTAAGGTCAAAGAAAATAGTTCTATTGCCCGCCTTTGTAAGCCGATCCGTCAACCTGTTTAACATAGACTCTGAAGAAGAATCTTGGCTGTTTAACTCACGCCTATACATAAAATACATATATGCACGAGTTGCAGAAGTAGATGACTCTAAAAGTTTCTCGGAATCCTTTAGTGCCAAAAACAGCACACCCTCACTTTTTGTAAAATCCTTTCCACTGTACTTATTTGCAAATCTCTCACTTGCCAACTCAAATGCACGCACGTCCCGCTCTATGGCTGGATCTTTTACTGATTTGTACAATAGCTTTAAATTCCAATCAGTTTTCATATTACTTAAATGCTATCTTAGCTTTTTCAATTAATTCGCCATATAGTCTAACCATGTCGCTCTTAGAACGTTCTTTTAATATTCCATATACCGATTCGTTGTACCAAAGTTGCAACTCTGGTCCCGTTGAAAATGTGCTAAGAAATTCCATCCCAAACTCCTCCAAACCGTCAAGAATTGAACGAAGGTTGTGAATCTTATCCGCAACAGACACGAGAAGAGCTTCTTCTGATGCCACCTTTAAATGCTCAATGTACGCAGTCTTTCTCTCTTTCCATTGCACGGGCTCTCCGTCTTCTACATTTGTCTCACTTACGTCTAAAACTATTTCTTTAACTCTGGTTCCAAAATTTTCCTCTAGCTGTTCTGCTGTGTACTCTGTATCCTCTAATGCATCATGCAAAAGCCCAGCGATAATAACGTTTTCGTCCTCTGTGTATTCTGAGAGAATTATTGCAACAGAAAATAAGTGAGAAACGTATGGTAAATCTTTACCACTCTTGCGCCTCTGGTTGCGGTGCAAATTCGTAGCTGTCTTTATTGCTTCTTCAAGTCTTGGTGTGTATTTCATATAAACTTCTTTAATGTCATAAAATCCTCAAACAATGTATCTCCAAGGGAGCGGTTGTAAATAGTGGCAGCTGGATGATACATCGGGACAATTTTTATATCCTCAAAAAATACTTTTGCACCATACTCTTTGCCGTGAGCAAAGCTTATTGGCTCAATTTTATCCTCAAGATCAAATTTAGTCATAATATAGTTCATGGCATAACGCCCTAGTGGAACTATAACTTTAGGTTGAATTATCTCAATTTGCCTATCTAGAAATGTGCCGTAAAGCTCTATTTCCTCTGTAGTTGGATCTCTATTTTCTGGCGGACGGTCTTTAACTATATTCGTAATATAGACTAAATCTCGGTCAATTCCAATTGAAGAAAGCAATTCATCTAAAATCTTACCCGCGGCCCCACAAAACGGCCTTCCGCTCTTTGCTTCGTTTTTGCCGGGTGCTTCACCCACGAACATCAAGTTTGCATCACAATCCCCCTCTCCAACAACCGGCAAGTTATCATTTTCTATGCGATATGCATATAACGGTGAAGCCTCAAGCCCGACTAGTTCATCTTTAACGGTATGCATCAGATCCTCCTTCTTACCCCTATCCATGACTATTTTATTGCACCTTCTTGCCTAAGCCTCTTCTCCTTTAAATCTGTGCCTCGGTTATATTCACCAAGACTTCCATCTGACTTAATAACCCTATGGCACGGCACTGCAGTATCGTAACTTGCCTTCATAATGGTTCCAACTGCGCGAGATGCATTCTCAGAACCAGCAAGCTTCGCTACCTCCTTATAGGTCATAGTTTCCCCCTTTGGTATACCTTTTACTATTCTTAATACTTTTTCTCTAAACATATTAAAAAAGAGTTTTTGTTGGAGACTCCTTTGATGCATCACTTTCTGGCACATCTTCTCTCTTTATTACCTTACACTCTAAAAATAACCTCTGTAGCTTCTTACCCGCAACTTCCCTATACGGACAATATTCACAGGTAGAACTTGGCTTTGGTATAGCATCGCTCTCTAGGCATTCTTTAATCTCAAAAAGCTTCGGTTCAACCCACTCATCGCTTCCTGTGTATGGGAGAACCTTAATATCAAATTCAAGTTTCCCATCAAATGTGTCTACGTCCGTCCTTCCATTTACATAAACAAAATAAGCAGTGTCTGAAACCTTAAATCCATTTCTCCTAAAGAGCCACTGATAAACCTCCATCTGACGTTTATACCCATCTTGCCAGTCTGCATCTAGATTAACTTCATCATTTTTACTAGTCGCCTTATAATCAGCGATTATCAATTCACCATTTGGTTTGACCCAAATATCATCTACAGCACCAGAAACTACTAGACCCGTTGGCTCATGCTTATACTGTGCGCCCTTAAAGTTATCGCGCCATAAGTCAATATCGGCGTGCTGAAATGGTATCGCGTCAATACCATTTTCCTTCATGAGAGGATGCGGCGTCTGTGCTTTACGGTGAATATCAAACTCCTTTTTTAAAAGAGTATCTACGGCGATATTTAGATTAAACGGGTACCCAGGTGGCCTTTTAGTACCTAGTTTATTATCTAAATAAAAGCACCGTGGGCATGAAACAAAAAGATCTATTTTGGAGCGCGACAGTCGCCACTTACCACCTCCATAGTTCCACGCGCTTCCTCTGTCTGGATTATATATCGCCATTAGTACGATTATAGCACAGAGCTTTAATCGCTTTTCTTAGTAAACTTCAAATGCCCGATTTTACGGAGATTTTTCGTCCACGTAACTAAGTTATTCTCTACGAACCAAATTCCAGTGAATACTAAAAGTGTTAAGAAAGTTGTAAATATTGCTATTGAATAGAGTCCAAAGCCAACTGAAACTCCAATTGCAGCTGAGACCCACAAACCTGCAGCAGTAGTAAGGCCCTTTAGCATGTCATCTCTAAATATAATTACACCAGCTCCGAGAAATCCGATTCCAGTTATGACTCCAGCCGTGAGACGCATTGGATCAAAATTAACTACACCAATATACCCAGATGTAACCAAAACTGAAACAACAGTAAAGAGACATGCGCCAAGAGCAACTAGTGCAAAAGTCCTAGTGCCAGCACCTTTTCCAGCAATAACCGAACACTCTGTTCCAAGGAGCATTCCAAGGAATGTTGCTAGTAGTAGCTGACCAAAAACAATTAAAGTTGAGCTTGGAATAAATATCTCCATATTAGTTACTAGTAATAAACATGGTCACAACCGGACCACCACTTGAGTCCATAAACGGAAAGTCAGAATCCAAACTAAATTCTCTGTCACCATCATCTCTGTAAAGTACTGCGCGATATATTTGGCCTTCAATAGTGGCGCGAAGAAGCTCAACTGAAACACTATACTCCCCAGCATCAAGCCTAACTGCACCTAGTGCATTCCCAATGCTTCCTTCTGTTCCCTCGTGGATGACGACCCAGCCATCTTCTTCAAGTACGACCTTATCAATCGCAACACTATCTCCAGATGGCTGATTCTTTACTAAAATTGCAGAATTCTTACTTAGCTCTTTATTAATTGCAATATCTGATTTCCCAACAATTGGTTCACTGCTTACTTCAATAACAACATCATCAATAACTTCAGGCACGACATCAATTTGATAAGTTGAATACCAAACTATTCCTCCCCCTACTATAAAACCTGCAATAAAACCGGAAGCAGTTTTAAAGGTTTGAGAATGTATAAATTTCATATACCGGAATTCTACACCCCAGTACCCGCTTGACACAATACTGACGCCTCTTTCATTATGTTTTCAGCCCTTTTAGGCGATATTCCCTGTTCTAGTAATAGTTCATGCCCATCGGTTATTGACCTACAAAGTACGTTTTTGCCATCCATAAGCTTCCTTTTCTCTTCGTCTGAAAGAGTTGTGAGACATGTAATCGGATGAAGCGCAGTCTCTGATATTAAATCCTGAAGCCCACCGTTTTCTGGATAATTCCATCCGACTAGCTTAAGTCCCACGCATTTCGCGTATCTCTTTGCGCTACTAGTAAAACCTGTGTTTGTAATTAAGTACCCATCATCTATCTGATATATTTTCTCGTGTTGTTCTCTATTGTTTTTTATATCGTCAGTTCTTGCGTGTACATAAAGTGCGACTTTTAAATCTGTTTTAAATCCAAGCCTGTTGTGAAACTTTGCCTCAGCTGTAAATACATGATTATCAGAGTGCGCAAGTAAGTCTACTTCGTGTTCCGCACACTTACCTTCAATCATGGTACCAGTCAAAACCTTATAGTCTTTAGCTCTATAAATCTCAGAAACAAAATCTTCAAATGGAAAACCGCTTGGACCAAGATCAAGTACAGCTCGTTTGAGTGAGTACATCGCTGCGGCTGGCTGCTTCTCCCTCTCCTTCAAAAGCGCAAATGCTGTTCTATAAATTTGTTCTGTTGTAATACCCTCTATCAACGTTGAAGATATTTCCTCAGCAATTTCTTTAGACACCCCTTTATCTGCTCCAGCACGCATTAAAGAGCTGGCTAACTTTTCGTAACTAAACATTTCCTTCTCACCATCAGCTTTTGTGATGAGAATAGAATCTTTCTTATTTACCATAGTTAAAAAGACTCCAAGTCCTCTTTCTTTGAGACTTCAATAATTTCAAGTGGTGCGTTAACTCCATTTACCCTTGCATATATACTAGCTCCGACACTAGCTTGAAACGATGCTAGAAATGTCTGCGGTGTGACGGCTTGAGCACAAAGTTCTGCCTCTGTTTCTGGAGTAAGTACTATTGTGACAGTTTCTGGATTGCTTTCTGCAACACTGACCTCGGTACGCAACCTGTGGCATGGAGTTGGCAAGTCTACTGTACCAACCACCGTGTGCACATCTCCTTCAAAAAGATGCTTTACCACCAGACCACTCTCACTCCCCATTGTCATTTCTTTGCTAGAGATATTCTCAAATGAAAAATACAAAAATATCCCAACAGCAATGAGAATAAGAATCCCCATAAAGGCTTTTGATGTTTCAAGTAAGTCATCATTCATGAAAATATAATAGCACGCAAAACTAATTTGCAACCCCTCCACCTATACACACCTCTTCATCATAAATAACAATGGACTGCCCGCACGCCACAGCATCTGCTTTCCCTAGAAACTTTACCTTTGCACCATTCTCAAATACGTTACAAACTAAACTAGCCCCTTGATGGCGAATTTTAGCAAAATAATTGACATTTAGATCCGGAATAGCATTAATCCAATTCGTTTTAATCAAGCTTATATATTCGTTATTTTGAGTTTCTGCTACGCTTTCTGAGACAGTAATCGTATTACTTTTAATATCTTTAGATACAACATAGTGTGGTCTCTCCCTTTCTTCTTTATTTAAAATTGTAAAACCATGTCTTTGTCCCAACGTATAAATAATCGCCCCGTCATGCACGCCAATAACATTACCGTCTTCCGACAGAACGTCGCCGACGGAAATATCAATAAACTCGCTAAGAAACTCCTTTAGATTAACTTCGCCTAAAAAGCATAGCCCTTGGCTCTCACTTTTTGTAGCAGTTGGAAGCTTAAACTGCATAGCCAGTTTTCTAGTGTCAGACTTTATTACGTCACCAATAGGAAACAGAACATGCTTTAAATCATTTTGCGTAAGCGTCCATAAAAAGTAAGACTGGTCTTTTTTTTCATCCACTCCTTTTTGCAAAAATAACTCATCTTCTTTTATAGTCACACGAGCGTAGTGACCAGTCGCTATGTAATCAGCACCTTCCTTAAGAGCATACTCCAAAAATTTTCCAAACTTAATATACCTATTGCACATAACATCAGGGTTTGGGGTTCTGCCGACCTTATATTCAGATATCATATAATCCACGACTTCTTTTTTATACTCATTACTTAAATCCAGTGTCCTAAACGGAATCCCTAAGACTGCACAGACTCTCATAGCATCAAGCCTATCTTCAGGCCATGAACACTTCAAAAACGCAGGCTGCCACACCTTTATGAAAACACCTTCAACCGTATAACCTCTATCTTTCAAGAGAGCTGCGGCTACGGATGAATCTACACCACCGCTTAAGCCAACAAATACTTTTTTGCCTTTTTTTTCCATGCTATTAAATACCGCACTCCTTGCTTTAAAACAAGCTAGTTTAAGTAAAGTCTCTTTTTCTTTTTATGCTCCTCAAATGTGGCACTATAGTGTGTTATTCCATTTCTGTCTGCTAAGTAAAAAAGGTAGTCGCTCGGGATAGGGGTCACCGCAGCAAGTATTGAAGAAAGTCCTGGGTTGGCAATTGGAGCTGGTGGAAGACCTTTGTGTACATAAGTGTTATACGGAGATTCGTTTCTAAGATCCTCAAGAGTTAATTCAAATGTATTTTTACCAATGATGTAAGGGAATACTGCGTCAACCTGAAGAGGCATCCCTATTGAGATTCTCCTCCAAAGCACCCCTGAAATTTTTCTCTTAGTTTGCAGGCGTCGTGCCTCTTTCTCTAAGATTGATGCCATTATAATTACGTCCTCCACAGGCTCACCAAAAGCTTCAATCTCCGAGCTTATGCTTTCAATGTTTTGTTTAAATGTCTCTCGCATCACGTCTATCACTTGTATGTCAGTCGTATTTGGGAAAAAGAAATATGTATCAGGAAACAAGTAGCCCTCTTCATCCCCTGCTATAGAGATGAATCTATCTGCATCAAACTCTGGAAGCCTTCTACTAAATATAATTGCCATATCGGCAATTGTTGCACCTTCTGGGATGCTTATTGAAACTAGGTCAAGCTCAAATGCACCGGAGGTCATCCTTCTTGCAATTTTAAACACACTTTGATGCACACCCATGTAATATTCCCCAGCCATAACATTTCTATCTCCACCCAAAAGAACAACGAACAGTTTAAGAAGCAAATCTGAACGGACTACGTTATCCTCTTTAAACTGCGTTGCCACCTCCCCAAGCGTTACACCATTTTCAATTGAAACGGTGCTTTGCACAGGGAACTTCTCTGGTGCGCTTAAAAACAAAACGTGTATTAACGAAAGTGCACCAACCACAAAAAAACCTAGAGTAATATATTTATTTCTATCGTCACTAAGCCAATTGCGGGCTGTTCCGTGAACTTTGTTTAAGTTGTCGTTAAATATTTCTCTCATCTTATGTTGGCAGATTAGCCGGAGCTTCACCACGAGTTGAAGTTATACGCGGTAGGTTTGGTGCTTCAGAAACCGCACCTGGAAAGTGAAATATAGTAGCAATCTCCTCGCTACTCATCACATAGGATTTTGTCTTATACGGTGCATGAAACCATGAGCGACGTCTGTACGCATCTGAGACTCTTTTTCTAATGCGCTCTTCTCTTATACCCATAAAGTCCTGCCATGGGTAGTCAGTAAACATATGCCATCTAGTTGGAGTTACAGTGTTAAAATTAACAGTATTTAACTGTCTAAATGATAATAGCAATCCAGGTATATTTGTACCATTGAAGTTCTCCTTCTTTGCTAAGTATATCCCTCGCATTCCTACATCAAACGCAATTTTCCCAAGAGTCCTATCAATGGCTTTTAACTTCTCAACTTGCCCAGGAGTTGGGTTTGGGAAACCGCGAGACATTTTACTTGGGTCGCTAAAATCTGGTATCTCTGGAGAAGCATCAAGCCTAATCTTCTCAATTTCTTCGTGCGCTTCTTTTTCCCATGTAGTGGTATGCCCAAACGGAAATCCCGGCTTAAATATTTTATCTTCTGGGCGCGACCCCTTATTAACCCTGATAAGCATTTGAAACCAAATTTGCTCACCAGGACCCATCTTGCTAAGAAATTCAAAAAAACCAGACATGGGATCAACCTTGAGTTCTTCTTTAGGGTCATCCGTCAGACCATAATCCACATAAGTTTTTATTGGGTACGCGTCTTTTTCAGGGAGCATAAAGTCACATCCCCACAACATATGTTCCTCCGGATTATAGCCAAGTTCAGATGCATAGTCATTTACAACCTTTATTTCCATATCTGGATACTGCCCATATATTTGCGCTTCAATAAAGTTTTTCAGATATTTTCTAGTCCAAATATAAAAATGAATTTCTCCCTCAATAGAGACTATTTCGAGTGAAAACCAAGCGCGTGTTTTCCCAGTAATATACCTATCAATAAAGGTAGTCTCCCCAAAGCCAGCATGGAGGTTTGTAATAATTGTATCCATTGCAAGTGGTGATTTTACAATCTCTCGTGGAATGCGTATTTCAAGAAGAATATGTTCCTGCTCATGCATTATCCAATACGAACGAATGTATGGAACCCAAATCTTCCAAAATACAATCAGTAGAACAATCGGGAACCATAAAGGTGCTAGAACAATCAACGAGCGGAATGTGGCATCAAAAAACTCTGGAACAATTCTATGAGAAGTATAAAGCACAGCAGATAGCACCAACGGCAAAACTACAGTTGGCGCTATTCCAAATCCTTCAAGAGTTTTTATTGGACCATCCATGTATCACTTATAATACAACAAATCCATTCAAACGGATGAACACTTTTGTAGAAATCGTTAACAATCTTACGCTAAAGTATACCGGCCCTGCTTGTCCTTCTTAAATGTAGATGAATCCTGAAGATTTACTAAAATTGTGTTGTCTTTAACATATCTCTCCTTTCTAACCAAATCAATTATCTCTTCACGAGTTAATGGCCCGTTTTCACTCAAAAAATCTTTTATGACTTCTTTTACAACTCCGCTAGTGTAGCCCCACTCCGTAAGCGCATATAGTCCCCTCCCAACTAGCACGAAACGTGCATCTTTAATCAACTCGTTGTGGCAAGTTGCAACATGAGCCTTGCGTTTGAAAAGTTCAGCAATGGATTTGGCAACTTCTGTAAAGTGCATCGGAGACCCGTGTCGCTTAATAGCAAGATACGCATAGTCCCTCATCCCTTTTGCCTTTACGTTTGAGGATGCAGATAGACCCCACTCCCCTAGTGGATTCTTACCAAGACCTTTTGAAAGCGAGAGCCATCTCATTAAAATCTCTTCATTTCTGTATTTTTGATTTAGATTTTTTACTTCATCTAGAAACGTGCTTAACATTTCTGACTCTGGAATAAGATCGTCATCTGAAAGTCCACTATAGAGGTTACGAAGTGCGGTTTGAACATTCTCGGCAAGGTCTTCATCTACATACCATCTGTGTCCAAATTCAGTATCCTCCTTCTTTTTTGTAAATGTGTCCCCAAGCACCAATAAGAAGTGAACCTGGTTCTGAATACTCTTGTCCTTTGAAACAGTATTGAGTAGTTCGTCTTCTGAAACCACACCGCCAAGCGAGTCAATAACTTCCTCAAGTTCAGAGAAACACTCCTTCGCCTTTAAAAAATCGTCTGACTTTCGTATACCAGCCAATGCGTAGTTTTCAACTTGGCGCACTCGCTCACGTGTAATTCTATATTTCTTACCAATAGCTTCAAGAGTCATCTTTTCAGGTTTAGAGCCTAGACCGTAGCGACTGATTAGAACATCACGTGCGCGGTCAGGAAGAACAGCGAGAAGCTGGCTGGTTACGGTTTTTGGTTTAAAGCTAAGTGTTGCCATTAGTTATATATTGTTCTGTTATTTGTATCATTAGGTTGCCAACTAGTCAATAGCACCGTAATATCTCACTACCTTGGAATCACCACCGGATAATTTAGTAAGCTTTACGTATATGGCATACACAACAAACCCAAAAATGGGAAAGGTGCGCAGAGACGCAGTGCGTCTCGTAAAGTACCGGGGATGGAGTACAAG